>NZ_JBQDEX010000033.1:19224-22850 GCF_052084945.1 Oceanisphaera sp. | reverse complement strand
TCCACTAAATAGCTCGCCATACGTTGCGCAGCGTTACCTATGGTCAGTAAGTCAATCCGGTTCAACGACTGAGAAACGGCGATCGCCATGTTTTCTAACAATTGCATTGCCAAGCCTAGGTTACACTGACAAAGAGCCAATAAGCTTTCTTTAGACATTTTATATAACGTTACATTGCCCAATGCTTGTGCAGTTAACGGATACTGTGCATCGCGAATAAACATCATTGTCTCTGCTACAGTGTCTCCCATTCTTAGCGTGCGGAAAATCTTTTCTTCACCACTGTAACAGGGGCGATAAAGCACTACTTCACCGCTTTTTATCCAATAAAAGTGTGTGGCTGGCTGACCAAAGCGAAATATAACTTCATGCCCTGTAAGTTGTATTGTTTTGGCATCATCAAGCAAAGCGCCCAGAAGGTTTTTATCTAGGGACTCAACAAAAGACGGTTCATATGCAGCTGAAGAAACCAAGAGGCTACCCATAATTATTTCGAAAAAAGACTGTATCGAGAATAAGAACCATTCTACTCTAGTATCAACAAATTGCCAACGTTAGATATTTTATACATCCCATATTGGTATTTAGAGCCACAACACAAGTCACTTTAAGCAACCCGGCTGGAAGCAACAGAGATTAAAGCTTCTAATGGCATTGCGAGAAGCCAGACCTAGGTATTTCTTGAATTGAGATTAAGAGAGCAAAACTGCGGCACTTTAGTCAGTAGTTGATAGCACTTTTTGCACTGCCCTCCCAGTGCTGGACAACCCAACACAAGTTACCTATTATTCAGTCATGTTTCGCTAATCGTTGATTAGCAACATGCCAAAAGCCGTGTACATGATGCAAAGCGGCGCTCACGTAGCGAGTTCATGTTCAATCGACCTATCCTTGGCTGGCGGAGAAATCACTCTCCGCTGGGTGCTGTGCTCTCCGTCTTTTCTTTCGGGGACATACAATGCAAATCACAATTGCTGAGGCATGCTTTAACTGCAAAAAAACTATTGGAGCAATCCCTGTTCAGCTTAATGAAGCTCATAAGCATGGACTAGATAAAGAAGCTCTAATCAGTAGCGGTATTGATATATGTGATACCTGCTACACCACAATGATGATTCATCATGAGTATGTAGAATACTGCTCATACGAACGCACCTGATCTAATAACCCTACCCATCTTGGCGGAAAACACTTTTCCGTTAAGGGATCTGTGTTTCTCCGCCTTTTGCTTTTTTGGAGAAACACCATGCAAACTACTAACGAAGCAACTAATAGTTCACTGAGCTTTTTAGACAATGTCTATGGTTTCTTACGGGAACCGGATGGCACCTATAGCGCTAAAAATATCAGCGAAACAGATGTGCTAAAAATGGCAAGCCTCATTGCAGCACAGAAAATTAACAATCGAGTCTGTATAGACTCTCCTAAGAAAGCCACCGAGCTGATTCAGTTCAAAATGGGCAAGCCTGAGCATGAAGTGTTTGCGTGCTTGTTCCTAGACACCAAACATAACGTCATAGCTTATGAAACGCTGTTTTACGGCACTGTTGACGGCGCTAGTGTCTATCCTCGTCAAGTGGTTAAGCGCGCTTTGGCTAATAATGCCGCAGCTTGCATAATCGCGCACAACCACCCTTCAGGTGACCCAGAGCCGAGCCAGGCAGACAAAACGCTAACCAAACGTCTAAAAGAGGCACTAGCCTTGATCGACGTACGCATCCTGGATCACATGGTCGTTGGTCACACGACCTACTCATTTGCAGAAAATAATCTTCTGTAAACTCTCCAAAATCCCGTATGGGCATTACTGCCTGTACGGGGTAATGCCGTCTTACCAAGAGGCATAATCAATGAGAAAACTCACTAAAGCCGCATTAACACGGTTGACAAAAAAAGCATTAAACGGCGACACGGACGCTCAGTTTGTCTTAGCTAATGTGTACTGCTACGCAGCGGCAGATGGCGTAACTAGAGATCGCATTAAAGCTTTTGAATGGGCAGAGAAAGCTGCTCTTCAAGGTCATACACAAGCGCTATATTTTGCTGGCGATGCTCTACTGTGGGGCAAAGGTGTTGCTTCAGATCGAGCAAGAGCTTTAAAAATGCTTGATAAAGCTGCACTGCAGGGCTGTCCAAACGCATACCACACGATTAAAAGCATTAATCAAAACATGTAACCACATGAACATACTGCAAGCGCCTACATCCCAATTCGGTATGTAGGCGTTTTTATTTGTGCTACCCGGAATACAGGGTTGAGATAGAGCTATAAATACCGTATCTCGCCCTTCTGAACCAATGCTGATTAGCAGCTTTTGGTACTGACCAACCGCGTCTGGACAACCAAACACATGTCACTTATTATTCAGTCATGTTCCGCTGATCGTTGATTAGCAACATGCCAAAAGCCGTGTACATGATGCAAAGCGGCGCTCACGTTGTGAGTTCATGTTTAACCTACCTACCCTTGGCGGAAAATACTTTCCGTCAGGACAAGTGTTTCTCCGCTTTTTGCTTTTTTGGAGAAACACCATGAGCATCCAGATCCCTGGAACCCTTGTCATCAAGACGATTACCGGTCGTTACGGTGACTTCAATACTGCAAAGCTCTCAACTTCAATAGGTGAGTTCGTTATCAAGGATGCAGTCCTTGATCAGTACACAGCTGGTCGCTATGAAGGCTCGTTCCTGATCCAGCAAATCAAACCCTCTTACTACTCCACTGCTGGTGGCACATTGATCGTTGAGATCCGTGCATACCTCGAATCCATGTCGCTTGACGGTTTTGACGCAACTGTCACTGCTGATGATGAGATGATTCAAGACCCGGTTGAAGAAGAAGCTCCTCAGCTTCCGGATTTAGAACCGGAACCTGCAGAGTTTGAAACACCTACCTTTGAAATCCCGCCTGTCGAGATTCCTTCTCTTGAGGACAAAATCACCTTCATAACAGTTGGTGACAAACCCCAAAAAACTCAATCAAAGCCAAAAACTGAGAGCTCCGAGGAAATGCCTTTTGGCATGACCGAAGCGGAGTTGGAACAACAGGCTGATCCTGACCCGGACAAAGCATTATTTGGACTTATTTGGCCTCTCGGTCAGGAAGTACGCCTCGATGCCACTGTTGATCGACTGACCCAGCGTTCCCAGGTTGCACGCTTGCGTGAGCTTGGTTACGAGATGGACATCAAATCTCAGATGTGGAAGCAGCCCGCTTACACTTAACGTCACCGCCACCCAGCTCTGCTTGGGTGGCCACTTACAAAGACTCAAGGAGCACGATATGAGTCGCCCTGTACCCATAATGCTCATGCGCGACTACAGCGTTTCAGTCGAGCTCAGAACTCCCGAGCTTCAAAATACTAGGACGGTATTCAGTAGAAATATGCTGGATGCTGACCAACTGATTACAAGTCAGTTGCTCTACCAACTGAGCTATGCCGGCTTAAATGGTGCCCGGAGACGGAATCGAACCGCCGACACGAGGATTTTCAATCCTCTGCTCTACCGACTGAGCTATCCGGGCGTAGTCGAAAAGTATCGACTATTAAAACTCTTTACTTCGACTTACTTAATATGGTGCCCGGAGACGGAATCGAACCGCCGACACGAGGATTTTCAATCCT
>NZ_JBQDEX010000033.1:0-19124 GCF_052084945.1 Oceanisphaera sp. | reverse complement strand
TTAATATGGTGCCCGGAGACGGAATCGAACCGCCGACACGAGGATTTTCAATCCTCTGCTCTACCGACTGAGCTATCCGGGCTAACGGAGCGCTATTTAATAAGATTGCCCCTATTAAGTCAACCGCTATTTAAAAGGCCCAAGCTTGATTGCTCAAGCCTTGAGCAGTTTGCTGTTTTACTCTTCGCTTGGCGGAGTGTAACCGTCTACCTTTACTTCTGCACCTTCAAACAGGTAGGCAACCATTTCTTGCTCTAGTAATTGCCTGTGTTCGGCATTCATCATGTTAAGCTTTTTTTCGTTAATCAACATGGTTTGCTTGTGTTGCCAAGCGGCCCAAGCTTCTTTGGAAATGTTGTCATAAATACGTTTACCCAATTCTCCAGGGTAAAGCTGAAAATCTAGACCTTCGGCATCTTTTTGTAAACGCTGACAAAAAATAGTACGGCTCATTCGTGGTTCCTCTTTTGCAATTGTGGGTAGGCAAGCAGTTTTTTGGTGGCTGCTGCCAAGCCAACCGATGCGGGTTGTTCCAAGTTATACCAAAGTCGTTGTGCTCCGGCCATGATCTCGTGAGGGATCTCAGGTAATTCTACTAACCATGGGGTAATATCGAGATGAAAATGACTAAATGTATGACGAAAACCAGGTAGCGCAATAGGTTTAGTGGCGTCGGGGTAGCGCTTAAGCCAGTGTGTGAGTTCAAGTTTGTCTTTAAACTCAGGAAAACAATATAAACCACCCCAAATACCTTGTGGTGGACGCTGTACTAATAATATCTGTTGGCCCTGTTTCAGTAACAAAAAATAGGCCTGCTTTTCTGGTTGTACGATTTTTTTTGGCTTTGAGTGTGGAAAAGCGCTAGGAGTGCCTAGCGCCAGTGCCTGACAATCAGCTTGTACCGGGCAAAGCTCACATTGGGGTTTAGAGCGCGTGCAAATAGTGGCGCCCAAGTCCATCATCGCTTGATTATATTGGGTAACGCCCTGTTGAGGGGTTAACTGCTCTACTGTTTGCCATAGTGAATTTTCGACGTCTTTTTTACCTGGCCAGCCTTGTTGCGCTTGCCAGCGTGCCAATACGCGTTTGACGTTGCCATCTAAAATGCCGTGGTGTTGCCCTAGCGATAAAGACAAGATTGCGCCTGCCGTAGAGCGACCTATGCCGGGTAAGCCTAATACGTCTGAAAACTGTTCAGGAAAGTGGCCCTGATAATGATCACGAATGGTTTGTGCCGCTTTATGTAAATTACGAGCACGGGCATAATAGCCAAGGCCAGTCCAAAGGTGCAGTACTTCATCTGGTTCGGCATTGGCTAAACTCAGTACATCAGGAAAGCGGGCCATAAAGCGTTCGTAATAGGGAATAACGGTTACTACTTGGGTTTGCTGTAACATTATTTCTGAAACCCATACCCGATAAGGTGTTTTATGCTGCTGCCAAGGCAATGTTTTACGACCGTGCACTTGGTACCAGCTTAGTACTCGCTGAGCAAAAGAGGCTGTATTCACAATAATAGCTAATTTAAACAGAATATGTTGATCAGACCACAGTGGGGTGCTGAGTGCAAATAGGGCCGTGTGGTGCTTTGCTATCTGACATGTAACAATCTTGATAAAACTATATCCACAGATAAAATAGCGCAGCAGTCGCAATCTGTGTTTCAACCACTTAAAATCTGCATATATCACGAATATTTAGCACACTTTTAATGGCACATTAGGCTTAACCTAAAAGCGCTCACGCAGTTAAGTCTCGGAGAACATGAATGACAGATCAACAGCATGCCAAGCCCATCGAACAGGCTGAGCAAACTGAGCAAGAATTGCGCAAACGTAAGATTCGTAGCTTTGTACGCCGCGAAGGCCGTTTAACCAAAGGCCAAGAAAATGCCATGGCTCAGCAATGGCCTATTATGGGCATTGAATATAAGCCAGAATTGCTCAACTTAGATGCTGAGTTTAAACGCTCGGCGCCACGAGTATTAGAAATTGGCTTTGGCATGGGGGGCTCATTAGTAGAGATGGCCCGTGTTGCACCTCAGCTGGACTATATCGGTATTGAGGTTCACACCCCAGGCGTTGGGGCTTGTTTAATGGGAGCGGCTGAAGCCAAGCTGACGAATTTGCGGGTGATGTGTCACGATGCGGTTGAAGTCTTTGAGCACATGTTGCCTGAGCAAAGCTTGGATCGCGTGCAGCTATTTTTTCCTGATCCTTGGCATAAAGCGCGTCATCATAAACGCCGTATTGTACAGCCCGCCTTTGTGGAAATGCTCCGTAGTAAGCTAAAAATTGGCGGTGAGTTCCATATGGCAACAGACTGGGAGAATTACGCTGAACACATGTTAGAGGTGATGAATGCGGCCCCAGGTTACGCTAATGCAGCCACAACAGGCGATTATATGCCGCGCCCAGACTATCGTCCGTTAACTAAATTTGAGCAGCGCGGACATCGTTTAGGGCATGGTGTATGGGACTTGATCTTTACGCGCATCGCTTAGACCCCATTGGGGAGCGATAAGCCGTAAGCTGTCAGTTAAGGTCAATAGCAACAAGCTATCCAGCTAATACAGGCTGACTGTTAAAGCGGCTTCTACAAAAGTGGTCTTTTCTTTTTTTGCTGATAGCTTATGGCCGACAGCTATCAGCTTTTTCGAGGTGATAAGTGACTGAACAAACAGAGTTTAACCAGGGTTTAATTGACTTTCTACATGCCTCTCCTAGTCCAGCGCATGCGGTATTAATGATGGAGAAGCAGTTAGCCAAGGCCGGTTATCAAGCATTAAATGAAAGCGAAGAGTGGCAGTTAACGCCAGGCCAGGGCTACTGGGTAACCCGCGGTGCTCGCTCGATTATTGCCTTTCGCTTAGGCGAACAGCCGGTGGCAGACACTGGGGTGCGTATGATGGGCGCGCACACCGACAGCCCGTGTTTAAAAGTGAAGCCTAAAGCTGAGCTGCTACGCCAAGGTTGCTTGCAGTTGGGCGTTGAGGTTTACGGTGGAGTATTATTACACCCTTGGTTTGACCGTGACTTATCTCTTGCCGGACAAATACATTTTCGTAATGAAGCAGGTCAGTTAACCTCAGCACTGCTTGATATAAAGCAGCCGATTGCCATTATTCCGTCACTGGCTATTCATTTAAACCGCGAAGCAAATAAAAGTTCTACTGTTAATGCTCAGTTACACCTACCGCCTATTTTGGGTGTTGATATGAGTGAGACTGGTAGCCCAAGCCTAGTATTGCGTAGCTTGCTTGCTACTTGGCTGCGCGATGCTGGGCATTCTGTGGCTGATGTTATAGATTATGATTTGTGCTTTTATGATACCCAGCCTCCGGCATTAGTTGGTTTAGATCAAGAGTTTATTAGTTCGGCGCGTCTCGATAATTTATTATCTTGCTATACCGGATTAAAGGCCTTGTTGCATTCTCATCAGCAGCCTCAAGCGGCGACTTCATTATTGGTGTGTAACGATCATGAAGAAGTGGGCAGTGCTTCTGCTATTGGTGCCGAAGGCCCATTTTTAGAAAGTATCTTGCGCCGTTTAAGTGGCAACGAACAGCAATATCAGCGCATGATAGCGCAATCTTTGCTTATTTCCTGCGATAATGCCCACGCCATTCACCCTAATTATGCTGATAAGCATGATGATAACCATGGGCCAAAAATAAATGCCGGCCCCGTCATCAAAGTGAATGCTAATCAGCGTTATGCCACCAGCTCTGAAACCAGTGCCTTGTTTAGCAGTTTCTGTGATATGGCCAAAGTGCCTTATCAACATTTTGTGGTGCGCTCAGACATGGGCTGCGGCAGTACTATAGGGCCTATTGCTGGCACTAAATTAGGGGTGCGTGTGGTAGATGTTGGCGCGCCCCAATGGTCTATGCACTCTATTCGTGAAACCGCCGGCAGCAAAGATGCTTGGTATTTAAGCCAAGCGCTACAGGCCTTTATTTACGAGTGGGAAGGAGACTAAGCGGTAAGTTGTAAGTTAAAGGCAAGCTCGCAGGCCTAGCACCAAGCGTCGCTCTAAAGAAAACACTGAATATTCTCGCATCCATTCTTGTTTGGATTCGTGGCTAACAGAGGCACAATTAAAGAGGGGCAATATGCTTATCTAAAGCAAGTTGACCCTATTTGTTTGGTGATGATGATATTTTTACTCGCTAGGCCTTCGCCAAAGCTAAATACTGCTTATGTAATTGCAGTATGGCGGCTTTGGCTTGATTGATATCTTGGCTGTTATTATCAATTATGTCATCGGCAGCCGCCAAGCGATCCTCGCGACTAGCTTGGCTATCCATAATGGCTTTAACTTGCTCTTCACTTGTCTTGTCTCGCGCCGTGGTACGCGCTATTTGTAGCTCTGGCTCCACATCTATGACTAATACTCGGTCGCATAGCTCCGTTAATTTATTTTCCACCAACAGCGGCACCACTAATAAGCAATATGCTGATGGGGCAAGTTGACAGTCTTTGATCATGCGCTCACGAATAAGTGGATGTAGTAGAGCCTCTAGCCAATGACGATGCGCGGAGCTTGCAAAGATGCGCTGTCGTAATTCAGCTCTGTTTAAGCTGCCATCTTCTGCAATGACTTCTGGGCCAAAATAGGCGCCAATGGCGTCCAATACCGGCTCGCCTACCGCGACGACCTCACGGGCTATCACATCAGCATCCACAACAGTAATGCCTTGTTCTGCAAACACATTGGCCACAGTGGTTTTACCACTGCCAATACCGCCTGTTACGCCAACAATATACGTCATAATACTAAGCTCCAATAACCGTTTAGTAGTTGCTCCCCCCACATTAAATACACCCAGCCCCCTAATGCAAGGGCTGGGCCAAACGGCATCGCTAATTCGGTACTTAATCGTTTATTAGCCATTAGTATTAAGGCCAGTAGCAACCCGCTAATAGATGAAATTAATATAATGGGTAAGAGTGCTTGCCAGCCAAACCAAGCTCCCAATGCGGCGAGTAATTTAAAGTCACCATAGCCCATGCCTTCTTTGCCGGTGGCCAGCTTAAATAACCAGTATAAGCTCCATAAAATACCGTAACCGACAGCAGCACCGATCACCGCATCGGGTAGTGCAATAAACAGGCTATTAATATTAATCAGCAGGCCTACCCATAATAAGGGCAAGGTGAGGTTATCGGGTAAGAGCAGGTGATCAATGTCGATCATGGTCATGCACAATAAAGTCCAGCTCAGTAACAAAGCTGCAATAAGCTGGGGGCTGGCACCAAAGCGCCATACGGCAAGCGCGGATAATAGAGCTGTGATAAATTCGATAGCTGGATAACGTTTAGAGATAGCAGCTTTGCAGTAGCGACAGCGCCCACCTAATAATAACCAGCTTAATAGGGGAATATTATTGCGTACGTTTAATGGCTGCTGGCAAGATTGGCAGCGTGAGCGGGGGGTGTTTAGGTTAAATGGGGGCTGCTCAGGCATGGAGTTGCCACTAAACTCAGCGCATTCTTGCTGCCACTGGCGCTTTAGCATCACAGGAAGTCGGTAGATCACCACATTTAAAAAACTGCCAACCAGTAAGCCAAACAGTGTAATAATAAAGTATAAAAAGAAAGGGTCGATATTTTGTAACGCAGCCATGTCAATGCCTTTGTGAACGATAGCGAGCAGCTTAAGTTAAGCAAGTAGTAATAAGCGTTTAGCGAATCACATTACCTAAATCAAAGATAGGAAGATACATGGCAATCACCAAACCACCGACTAATATGCCCAATATCAGCATCATCAGTGGCTCAATTAAGCTGGTAAGCCCTGCTATGGCATCATCTACTTCTTGCTCATATAGGGCGGCCACTTTATTCATCATGCTATCTATGGCGCCAGTTTCCTCGCCTATAGTGACCATCTGTATCACTCTATCTGGAAATAACAGTGTGCCACGTAGTGCGGTATTCATTGGCATGCCTGCAATAACATGATCTCGTACTTGCAGTGTGGCATCTCGATAAATACGGTTGCCACAGGCACCGGCTGCGGCAGACAGCCCATCCACTAATGGGATGCCGGCCGAAAAGGTAGTGGCTAAGGTACGAGCAAACCCGGTTAATGCGGCCTTGCGTACAATGCGACCGGTAATAGGGAGTGTTAATAACAACCGATCACTGATATGACGTACACGGGGCGAGTAACGCCATAAGCGCTGATAAAGTAGCACCAGCAAGGCCATAGCGATTAACATCGCTAACCAATAATTGTGTAGAGCACGAGAAACGGCGATCACCCATTGGGTAAATAACGGCAGAGGAGCGCCAAAACTTTCGAATATATCTTCAAACTGGGGGATCACAAACAGCAGTAAAATAGCGGTGACCATACCGGCTATCAGCAACACCATGGTAGGGTAGAGTAAGGCTTTTTTTATTTTAGATTTTAACTGTTCTGCTTTTTCTCTATACAGAGCAATTTGCTCAAAAATATGATCGAGTGCACCGGTTTGTTCACCTGACAGTACTAGGTTGCAGTAGAGACGACCAAATTGTTGTGGGTGTGTTTTGAGGGCGCTTGATAATGGCGTGCCGTTTTCTACATCTTGCGCTAAACGATTGATGAGCCGCTGCATTTGGCTTTTAGGCGTTGAGCGGGCAATAAGTTGTAGGCTTTGTACTAAAGGCACACCAGCACCTAACATAGTGGCCAGTTGGCGGCTCATAATCGCAATATCTTTAGCTTTAATTCTATGTTGATAACGGCGTAATAAGCTCTCTCGCTGGCGTTGTAGCTTAATGATAGTAATGCCTTGACGCTGTAGTTGATATTTTACGGCCACTAGGCTTGTTTCTTGTATCTCTCCACTCATTTTTTGCCCTTGCGGGTTAATGCCTTGCCAGCAATAAGTATGATACTGCTCCGCCATTTTACCCTCCATTATTGACAATGCCGCACTGTCTTTCTGTAACGCCAATATTGATTATAAGCTACTGATCGGTAATGCGGTTGGCTTCTGCTAGGCTAATGATGCCGGCTTGTACTTTATTAAGTGCCGATTGCCTTAGAGTAAGTAAGCCGGCAGATTGTGCGGCACGGGCAAGGGTAAGAGAGTCGGCACCGTTAATAATTAAGTCTGCTAAGGTGTCATTCATGGGCAGTACCTCATAAACACCAGTGCGACCTTTGTAACCATCGGTACATAAGGTGCAGCCATTAGCGTGATAAATAGTTTGTGTTTGTGCCGAATCTTCATCTATTGCTAGCTGTACAAGTTGTTGCTCGTTTAGTAATTCTGGCTCTTTGCAGTGAGGGCATAATTTTCGTGCTAAGCGCTGGGCAATAATAAGATTAACCGACGAGGCAATATTATACGCAGCTAACCCCATATTACTCAGACGAGTCAGGGTTTCGGTAGCAGAGTTAGTATGTAGCGTCGATAATACTAAGTGCCCGGTTTGCGCGGCCTTGACGGCAATTTCTGCCGTTTCTAAATCCCGTATTTCCCCTACCATAATAATATCGGGATCTTGTCTTAAAAAAGCGCGCAGTGCATGGGCAAAACTAAGGCCAATTTTGGGGTTTACTTGTAGCTGATTAATGCCAGGCATAATAATTTCTACTGGATCTTCAGCCGTTGAAATATTGGTGCTTACCGTATTAAGAATGCTTAAACCTGTGTACAACGATACGGTCTTTCCTGAGCCTGTTGGGCCTGTGGCTAAAATCATGCCTTGAGATTGGTTAAGAGCGGTTAAGTATTGTTGCTTTTGCCGCTCGTTGAAGCCTAGTTGGTTAATGTCTAATTTGATGGCGGAGCTGTCGAGTAAGCGCAGTACAATTTTTTCACCAGCCTGAATGGGCAAGCTACTGATGCGCATATCAATGGTAGTATGGTGAGGTAGTTGCAGTTTCATCCGGCCATCCTGGGGTAGGCGCCGTTCAGAGATATCTAATTGCGCCATCACTTTAAGGCGCGCGGCAAATCGGTTTGCGTAACTGATGGGGGCAGAAGCAAAATCGTGCAGTAGACCGTCTATACGAAACCGAATGCGGTAAAAGCGCTCATAAGGCTCAAAGTGAATATCGGACGCCAAGCAATTAACGGCCTCTAACATAATTTTATAGATATAGCGCACAATGGGCGCATCATCGTCTTGGCTGCCTAGTGTGCTTTGAGTGGTGTCATCGGTGAGCGTTAAGTGTTGGAGATCGTCAGTTTCTATTTGCTCAAGATCAACCAAGTGATTGTCCTCGCCCTGCTGTAATTGTTTAAGCAGTAGGGAAAGCTGCGCTTCATCTACCAGTTGTGCATCGGTTATCAAGTTAAAGCGAAAACTAAAGTCATCTAATGCCGTCATATTGGTGGGATCAGACAGTGCTAAGTATAAAATATTGTTTTTTAAGAAAAGCGGTAGCGCACAGTGGCGCTCAATCAGATCCATACTCAGATATTGAGGCGGTAAAGCATTGGGTTGGATATTGCTTAAATCAAAGACCGGCAAGTGATAGGTCTGTTTACAAAACTGCGTTAACTGCTCACTCGATAAGAACTGTCGCTCGACTAACACCCGACTGAGCGGCTTACTTTCTTGAGCCGCTTGAGTGACGGCTTGATCCAGTTGCTGTGCAGTCAGCTGTGAAGCCTCTAACAAGCTTCTGGCTAAACCGCTGTATTGCTGTGGGCTGCCCATAACTCAACACAAGCCCGCAGCAACACAACTGCCAGATGTTTGCCAGGTAATACGATTGTTAGCAAGAGTACCTATTAAAATAAAGGTTTCGCTATCTACTAAATTGGTGCCGGTAGCGGTAATCGTCCAAGGGCCTGCGGTATTATCGTTAGCGGTTACTATGATATTGCTAACCAAACCATCAAAGGCTGTGGGCAACACATTGTTGCCCGCTGTGGTGCAGTCTGAACCTCCGGTTTGCTGACATATCTCAATGGCGGTTTTAGCCGGCCCTGTGGCAGCAATCACTTCAGTAAATTTGGCGCGCTTGGTATAAGTTTGATAGCTGGGAAGCGCCACCGCCGCCAAAATGGCAACAATAGCGACCACTATCATTAACTCAATAAGCGTAAAGCCATTAATAACAGGATTAGTTAAATGCTTCTTCATAGAGTCATCCTTGACTGATAAAGCAGCTTAGGTAGCTGGAATAATAAAATGTCCTGTTATTAGGTATAGCAATGAAACCCTAAGCTGGCGAATAAATAGCCAGTTTAGGGCGCCATAAATGTGCAGTCATAAACCGTCAACTCAATCAGTAGCTTGGTTTACGCTGCTCGTTTTTCGTTATAGATCGTTAAGAAAATCCCAACAAAAACCACAGCCGGGGTCGGTTTTACGGCCAGGGGCAATATCGCTGTGACCAACAATATGCTGTGCTGTAATAGCGGGATACCTAGCTTGTAATAGCTGAGTGACTTGGGTGAGCTGCTGATACTGTGCCTCAGTAAAGGTATCGGTATCTGTTCCTTCTAACTCAATACCAATCGCAAAGTCATTACAACGTTCACGGCCATTAAAACGAGATTGCCCTGCGTGCCAAGCCCGTTTATTAAAAGCGACATATTGCACCAACTCGCCGTCTCGGCGAATTAAGCAATGGGCCGAGACACCTAGTTGATGAATGCTGGCAAAATAAGGATCGTGTTCTGGGTTTAGGGTGCCTAAAAACAGTTGATCAATATAAGGCCCCCCGTATTGCGCTGGCGGTAAGCTAATGCTGTGCACCACTAAAAGCGACACTTCGCCGTCGGGTCTGTCATCATAATGAGGTGAGGGACAATAACGAGCGGGGCTAAGCCAATGCTCGGCATTAATGCAAAGGGCGGATTTGTGAGTCATATTGATACCTAATTGCCATATATAAGAAGAAGCTTGGCGGTATACTAAGAGTCTTAATGGCCAGTGGGCAAGTGAATGAGCTACCAGTTTTAAGCCATGACTGATGAGACAGGCCACTGTATAAGGTGCAGCGTTAGATAACCTAAGGCCTGTCGCGTGACGCGGCTTATCAAATTATATGCTTATTAAGGGGCGAGCAGATGAGTAATGGA
Organism: Oceanisphaera sp.; assembly: GCF_052084945.1. NCBI lineage: Bacteria > Pseudomonadati > Pseudomonadota > Gammaproteobacteria > Aeromonadales > Aeromonadaceae > Oceanisphaera > Oceanisphaera sp. The sequence goes on along the minus strand of NZ_JBQDEX010000033.1, from coordinate 9,085 downwards.
GCAAACATGCAGCGCCGTTTAGGAACCATAATGTGGTTGCTGGCTTGGGGGCTGGCGCTGGCATTACTGACTTGGTACTTTCAACAAAGAGCCGCTAGCCGCCATAACCCTAACCAGCAAGTGCAGGTACTAAATGAGCAAGATCGCCAAGCCATGCTGCTAAAGCAAAACCGTCAAGGACATTACCTTGCCAGTGGCACCCTTAATAATAAGGCGGTGGTGTTTTTACTCGATACCGGCGCTTCTTTAGTGGCAGTACCTGAGATGCTTGCTGATGAATTAGCATTAGCGGTAGGCCAACCGATTAGGCTCAATACAGCCGCAGGCCAAGTGACGGGCTATCGTACTCAGATAAAATCTCTGGCGTTAGGGCCCTTTACATTAACGGATGTTAGCGCCGTCATTATGCCTGCTGATAATAATGAAGTGTTATTAGGTATGAATGTACTGCGCCTGTTTGAGTTAACCCAGCGAGAGGGGCAAATGATCATACGGCGCTAGGCTAAAGAAAAATTTAGCTTGATAGCTCAAGGCTCCTTTAAAGAGCTAATTATAAACAGTGAATGATAGGTTGAATAACAATGCACCATGCAGAACCAGCACACTCTATGTTAGAGCAAGAAGTTCGTTTTAATGTCACAGCCGCACTCAGTGAAGACTTAGGTGGGACCTTGGACCCCACTCGAGACATTACCGCCCAATTGTTGCCTGAGCAACAACAGGTAACCGCGCATTTAATTACCCGAGAAGCAGGCGTTTTTTGTGGTCGCGCTTTTGCAGAAGAAGCCTTTTTGCAACTCGGGGGCGAGGTGACGCTAAACTGGCAGGTGGCCGATGGTGATGCGGTAGTGGCCGATCAAAGGCTATTAACACTCATAGGTCCGGCGCGCGCCATTATGACGGGAGAGCGCACGGCGCTTAACTTTATTCAAACGCTGTCGGCAGTCGCTACTGTCACTCAGCGCTATGTCGCACAATTAGCCGGCACCCAATGTCGTTTATTAGACACCCGAAAAACCTTGCCCGGATTACGTCATGCGCTTAAATATGCGGTGACCTGTGGCGGCGGCCTTAATCATCGGATGGGGCTTTATGATGCTTATTTGATCAAAGAAAACCACATCTTTGCTTGTGGGGGAATTGATAAAGCTATCGCTGAGGCACGCCGCTTACAGCCCGAAAAACCGGTAGAGGTGGAAGTGGAATCATTGGCCGAGCTGGAGCAGGCGCTAGATGCGGGTGCCGATATTATTATGATCGATAATTTTACCACTGAAGATATGCGCACCGCCGTTGCTATTAGTGATGGCCGTGCGCAATTAGAAGTCTCGGGTAACGTCACTCTAAGCACCATAGCTGGCTTTGCCGCCACCGGTGTCGACTTTATTTCGGTGGGTGCTCTCACCAAGCACATACAGGCATTGGATCTGTCACTACGAGTGGAAGGGTAAGGCATAGCACCAAGCGCCAAGCACCAAGTTAAAGATAAACACCGGTTTTTTTGCTTTAAGCTTGGTGCTTGGCGCCGGGCGCTCGGCGCTGTATTTCGACATCTAGTTTTTGGTTAATTTATCGGCTATTGTGTGCAATAACTATTAATTTGTTGGACATTTTATCCACGCAATGATACCTTTTTTTAACAGTGTCAATTGGTCTTACCAATATTAAGACGGATTAAATGTCGAATCAGCGTATTAAACAGCCTAAACTCGCCGACACTATCGCTGCCAAAATAGAGCAGATGATAGTGGAAGGTAGCTTACAGCCCGGTCAGCGATTGCCGCCCGAGCGTGAACTTGCCGAACAGTACGCGGTATCGCGTCCGTCGGTACGAGAGGCCATTCAGCTGTTAGAAGCTAGAGGGTTGGTATCTCGACGTCAGGGCGGCGGCACCTATGTGCAAAATGCTCTTACTAAGGGATTAGCTGACCCCTTGTTTCAGTTATTGGCGGAGCACCCAGAGTCACAATATGACTTGCTGGAGTTTCGCCATACCATGGAGGGTATCTCTGCGTTTTATGCTGCCATGCGCGGCAATGAAGCCGACTTTGATATCATTCGTGGGGCGCAACAGGCTATCGTGCAAGCTCAAGAGCTGGGCGATTTGCCAGCTGAAGCCAAAGCCGCTGCCGAATTTTATATTGCAGTCGCTGCGGCGGCCCACAACGTGGTGTTATTACACTTGTTGCGCGCCATTCAGCCGATGCTAGAGTCGAGTATCTTGCGCAATATCAAAATTTTAAACCGGCGCGCCGGTATGGTGGAAAAAATACGAGTGCATCGCGCGAATTTAATCCAATGCATACTGTCACGCGAGCCGGAGCAGGCCAGAGACGCTTGTCATGAGCATTTGGCCTTTATTGAAGAAACCTTGCTTAACATTGAGCGTGAAGAAAGCCGTATTCAGCGCTCTTTACGTCGCAATCGGCAGCAGGAATAACAAACAATGCCTTCGGCAATGATGAACCCATGGGCAGGTGCCCCAAACGAGATAGGAAACAGCCATGTCTGATATCCTGAACAATGATGTGGATTCAATAGAAACTCAAGAGTGGTTAGACTCTCTTGAATCGTTGATCCGTCAAGAAGGACCTGAGCGCGCACAATATATTTATGAGCGTCTCACCACTAAAGCCATTAAATCCGGTGTTGCTGTGGCCAGAAATGCCCACTCAGACTACGTAAACAGCATTAAGTCTGGAGACGAGCCTGAGTATCCGGGTAACTGGGATCTGGAACGTCGTATCCGCGCTATTATCCGCTGGAACTCAGTGATGATCGTACTGCGCGCTTCAAGAAAAGACTTGGACCTAGGCGGCCACATGGCTTCTTACTCGTCCAGTGCCACCATGTACGAAGTGGGCTTCAACCACTTCTACCGCGCGCCCAACGAAAAAGACGGCGGCGACTTGGTATTCTTCCAAGGTCACATCTCGCCAGGTATCTACGCCCGTGCCTTTGCAGAAGGCCGCTTAACGGCTGATCAGTTGGATATGTTCCGTCAAGAAGTAGACGGCAAAGGTATTCCTTCTTATCCGCACCCGAAACTGATGCCTGACTTTTGGCAGTTCCCAACCGTATCAATGGGCTTGGGTCCACTAAACGCCATCTATCAAGCACGTTTCTTGAAGTATTTAACCAACCGTGGCCTAAAAGACTGCTCTGAGCAGCGCGTATACGCCTACCTAGGCGACGGTGAGATGGATGAGCCAGAATCCAAAGGTGTGATCACCATTGCGGCTCGTGAGAAGCTAGATAACCTGTGCTTTATCATCAACTGTAACCTACAGCGTCTAGATGGCCCTGTTATTGGTAACGGTAAAATCATCGACGAACTAGACGGTATCTTTAACGGTGCTGGCTGGAACGTGGTTAAAGTGATTTGGGGCCGCCGTTGGGACGAGCTTATCGAGAAAGATAAGAGCGGCAAGCTGGTTCAACTAATGAACGAAACCGTAGACGGCGATTACCAAACCTTTAAGTCTAAAGACGGTGCTTATGTACGTGAGCACTTCTTCGGTAAGTACCCAGAAACGCTCGAGTTGGTTAAAGATATGACCGACGAAGAGATTTTCTCTCTTAACCGTGGTGGTCACGATCCGGCGAAAATGTATGCTGCATACAAAAACGCTGCCGAAACCAAAGGCAAGCCAACGGTTATTCTGGCCAAAACCATCAAAGGTTACGGCATGGGTGACGCGGCTGAAGGCAAGAACATTGCCCACCAAGTTAAAAACATGGATATGTCGGCAGTTAAACACTTCCGTGACCGTTTCAATCTAGAAGTAAGCGATGACGACATCGCGGATCTGCCTTACATTGAAATTAAAGAAGGCACCCGTGAGCACGAATACCTGCACACGCGTCGTAAAGCCCTGAAAGGCTATGTGCCACAGCGCTTAGAGCAAAGCACAGACAAACTGCAAATTCCTGAGCTGTCTGAGTTTGAATCACTGCTGGGTGAGCAAAAGCGTGAAGTATCGACCACAATGGCCTTTGTGCGTGCCTTAAACGTCATGCTGAAGAACAAGTCCATTGGTAAGCGCATTGTGCCGATTTTGGCCGATGAAGCCCGTACCTTTGGTATGGAAGGTCTGTTCCGCCAAATCGGTATTTACAGCCCGAACGGTCAGCAATATACGCCGCAAGACCGCGAGCAAGTGGCTTACTACAAAGAAGACATCAAAGGTCAGGTACTGCAAGAAGGTATCAACGAGCTGGGTGCAACTTCTTCATGGTTAGCTGCCGCTACTTCTTACAGCACTAACGACTTCCCAATGATTCCGTTCTACATCTACTACTCGATGTTCGGTTTCCAACGTGTGGGCGACTTGTGCTGGGCGGCCGGTGACCAACAGGCCCGTGGCTTTATGATTGGTGGTACTTCTGGTCGTACAACGCTAAACGGTGAAGGTCTACAGCACGAAGATGGCCATAGCCATATTCAAGCCAGTGTTATTCCGAACTGCATAACCTACGATCCGACCTATGTATACGAAGTAGCAGTCATTGTACAAGATGGCTTACGTCGTATGTACGGCGAAAACCCAGAAAATGTTTACTACTACATCACCACGCTGAACGAAAACTACCATCAGCCAGCTATGCCAGAAGGCGTAGAAGAAGGTATTCGCAAGGGTATCTACAAGCTAGATACAGTTGCCGGTGATAAAGGTAAGGTTCAGTTGATGGGCTCAGGCACCATTTTAACTGACGTACGTGACGCTGCTGCTATTCTTTCTGAAGAGTACGGCATTGGTTCAGACGTATACAGTGTGCCTTCATTCAACGAACTGACCCGTGACGGTCAAGACGTTGAGCGCTGGAACATGCTGCACCCAACTGAAGAAGCGCGTGTACCTTACATCGCTCAAGTAATGGGTAGCGAGCCTGCCATTGCGGCCACCGACTACATGAAGAACTACGCAGAACAAGTGCGCGCCTTCATGCCGTCAGAAAGCTACAAAGTACTGGGTACTGATGGTTTTGGTCGTTCAGACAGTCGTGATAACTTGCGTCGTCACTTTGAAGTCAACAAAGAGTACATCGTACTTGCTGCACTGACCGAGTTGGCCAAGCAAGGCACGATTGACAAAAAAGTAGTTGCTGATGCCATTACGAAATACGGTATCGACGCTGATAAGATCAACCCGCTGTACGCATAAGGGGTAATACATGTCTAAAGATATTCTGGTGCCAGATATCGGCGCAGACGAGGTAGAAGTGACCGAAATCATGGTTGCCGTAGGCGACCGTGTAGAAGAAGAACAGTCACTACTCACCGTGGAAGGTGATAAAGCCTCCATGGAAATACCGGCCCCCAGCGCGGGTGTGGTTAAAGAAATTAAAGTGGCCATTGGTGACGGTATTAATACCGGTTCATTAATTATGGTTTTTGAAGCAGAAGAGGGCGGCGCTGCCGCCCCAGCTGAGCAAGAGCAAGCCCCTGCTGCTAAAGCAGAAAGTGGGGCTCCTGCCAGCGCTTCTCGCCAAGAAGTGGCTGTGCCTGATATTGGTGATGACGAAGTTGAAGTGACTGAAATCAACGTTGCTGTAGGCGATGTGATTGAAGAAGAGCAGACACTGATTGGCGTAGAAGGCGATAAGGCTTCTATGGAAATCCCATCACCTGCTGCAGGTAAAGTGGTTGAAATCTTGGTGTCGGTAGGCGACCAAGTGAAAACCGGTTCACAAATTATGGTGTTTGAAGTGGCGGGTGAATCTGCTCCAGCCGCATCGGCACCTGCTGAATCCGCACCTACTGCGGCACCAGCGGCTCCTGCTGAGGCTCAAGCCAAAGACGTGAACCTGCCAGACATTGGCGGTGATGAAGTTGAAGTGACCGAAGTCATGGTTGCTGTAGGCGACACTGTTGAAGCTGAACAGTCGATTCTGAACGTAGAAGGCGACAAAGCGGCAATGGAAGTGCCCTCACCGTTTGCGGGTGTGGTTAAAGAAATCAAAATTGCTGTGGGCGATAAAGTGAATACCGGAACCTTAGTGATGGTATTTGAAGTGGCGGGTGAAGCTCCCAAAGCTGAAGCGCCAAAAGCCGCACCAGCCCAAACCGCAGCTCCTGCACCTGCTAAAGCCGAAGCGCCAACAACACCAGCTTCTCAAGCGGCACCCGCTGCTCAAAATGAGTTTGTTGAGAACAATGCTTATGTACATGCCACTCCTGTGGTACGTCGTTTGGCCCGTGAATTTGGTGTGGATCTGTCTAAGGTTAATGCCACCGGTCCTAAGAGCCGTATTCTTAAAGAAGACGTACAAGGCTATGTGAAAGGTATTATCAAGCAAGTGGCAGGCCAACCTGCGGGTGTAGCGGTTGCTGGCGGCGGTATGTCGGTACTGGCCTGGCCAAAAGTAGATTTTGCCAAATTTGGTGAAGTTGAAGAAGTTGCCATGACGCGCATTCAAAAGATCTCGGGCCCTAACCTGCACCGTAACTGGGTGAAAATCCCGCATGTTACGCAGTTTGACGAAACCGATATCACTGAGCTGGAAGCGTTCCGTAAATCGGAAAATGCCATTGCCGAGAAGCAGAAGCTGGGTTACAAGATTTCTCCGCTGATCTTCATTATGAAGGCCGTTGCAAAAGCGTTAGAAGCCTATCCGAAGTTCTGCTCTTCATTATCAGACGACGAACAATCACTGATCATGAAAAAGTACATCCACATTGGTGTAGCGGTTGATACGCCAAACGGCTTGGTTGTACCTGTAGTGCGCGATGTTAACAAAAAAGGCATTCGTGAGCTGGCTATTGAACTGGGCGAAATCTCGAAGAAAGCCCGTGAAGGCAAGCTAAAAGGCGCCGACATGCAAGGTGGTTGTTTCACAATTTCGTCGTTAGGCGGCATTGGTGGCACTCAGTTCACGCCTATCGTGAACGCACCTGAAGTGGCTATTTTGGGCGTATCTAAATCAGGCATTAAGCCAGTTTGGAACGGTAAAGAATTTGAGCCTCGCTTAATTCAGCCACTGGCTCTGTCTTATGACCACCGTGTGATTGACGGCGCCGATGGTGCTCGTTTCATTACCACGCTAAGTGGTGTGTTAAATGACCTTCGTCGTTTAGCCCTTTAATGTGACAAGGCGGGCAAATGCCCGCCTTTTTACTTTCTTTTCTAATACAGAACAGTAAACTTTAGCTCGTTTCATTTGTGTGGTCGTATTGAGTCTAGGCTTTAGCAGCCAGCGCTTGAACGGGGCTAAAAATCATAATAGAGGTCACCATGAGTCAAGAAATTAAAGCTCAGGTTGTGGTATTGGGTTCAGGCCCTGCCGGTTATTCAGCTGCTTTCCGTGCCGCCGATCTGGGGCTAGAAACCGTACTGGTTGAGCGCTACTCAACCCTAGGTGGGGTTTGTTTAAACGTAGGTTGTATTCCTTCTAAAGCGTTATTGCACGTCGCTAAAGTAATGGAAGAAGCCAAAATGATGGGCAGCCACGGCGTTACTTTCGCTGAGCCGACTGTCGATCTAGATAAAGTCCGTAACCACAAAAACGATGTGATTGGTCAGCTAACCCAAGGTTTGGGTGGCATGGCTAAAATGCGTAAAGTGAAAGTGGTTAACGGTTACGGTAAATTTACCGGCGCTAACACCCTAGAAGTTGAAGGTGAAGAAGGTAAGACTACCATCAGCTTTGACAATGCCATTATTGCTGCGGGCTCACGTCCGATCCAGTTGCCCTTTATTCCGCACGAAGATCCACGTGTTTGGGATTCAACCGGCGCACTAGAATTACGTGAAGTACCCGAAAAGTTATTGGTCATGGGTGGCGGTATTATCGGCCTAGAAATGGGTACCGTATACTACTCGCTCGGCTCTAAGATTGACGTGGTTGAAATGTTCGACCAAGTTATTCCTGCGGCTGACAAAGACTTGATCAAAATCTACACCAAACAGGTGAAAGACAAGTTCAACCTTAAGCTAGAAACCAAGGTTACTGCTGTTGAAGCCAAAGATGACGGCATTCACGTAACCATGGAAGACAAGAAAGGCGCGAGCGAAACCACAGTTTACGACGCTATCTTGGTCGCCATTGGCCGTGTACCTAATGGTAAACTGTTAGATGCAGAAAAAGCTGGTATAGAAGTGGATGAGCGCGGCTTTATTCGCGTCGACAAGCAAATGCGCACTAACGTGCCACACATTCACGCTATTGGTGATATTGTGGGTCAACCTATGTTGGCACATAAAGGGGTGCATGAAGGTCACGTTGCAGCTGAAGTGATCTCTGGCTTGAAGCACTACTTTGATCCTAAAGTGATCCCTTCTATTGCCTACACTGAACCTGAAGTTGCTTGGGTAGGTGTTACCGAGAAAGAAGCCAAAGAGCAAGGCTTAAACGTGGAAGTGGCTAACTTCCCATGGGCCGCATCAGGCCGTGCTATCGCCTCTGACTCTGCCTTTGGTATGACTAAACTGATCTTCGACAAAGAAACTAACCGTGTACTGGGTGGTGCCACTATTGGTACTAACGCTGGTGAGTTGTTGGGCGAAATTGGTTTAGCCATTGAAATGGGTGCCGATGCCGAAGACATCGCATTAACCATCCATGCTCACCCAACTCTGCATGAGTCTGTGGGAATGGCCGCTGAGGTATTTGAAGGTTCCATTACCGATATGCCAAACGCGAAAGCTAAAAAGAAATAAATTTCTTTTTATACTGTTTAAAAACGCCCAGCCTAAGCTGGGCGTTTTTGTTATCAGCAGCACGTTTTTCATTTTAAACCGTGCAAACACCGCTGATTACGCTATCGTCAATTTATGGCATTTGTTTGGCGCAGCTTTAACTTGTTATCAAATACTTATCTTTAGCGCCATCAAGCCGATATAGTATCTAATGAATATAAACAGACCAAGGAAGAACATAGATATGCTATCTAAAATAGGTCATTTAAGTGTGAGAGCTAAGCTGACCTTAGGGTTTGCTTTGGTGTTATTGGCTACGTTAATAACTGCGACAGTGAGTTTTTACTCACTTAGCTCTGTCTTAGAGCGTTCAGACAAATTAGAAAAAGCGGGTGAAATTGACCTGCTGGTGAGCAAGGCTCGTTTCTTTCAAAAAAACTATATGC
>NZ_JBQDEX010000032.1:0-22986 GCF_052084945.1 Oceanisphaera sp. | reverse complement strand
GTATATGGTCAGTTTGTATTAAGTAAAAAAACTAAGGACTATTTTTGCCACGGAAAAAGGTCTGAACTCACGGAAAAGACCAAAACCTTTTCTATAGTAAGAGCTCCCCTTATTTAGGTTTAGGTGTGTGGCCCTTACCCCTAAAAGTTTTGTTCAGATCTGATCTTTATTGTTCCGTGTTCTTCCGTGCCTCTCTGTAACAAACAAGCGTGGCGAAAAATTTTGATCAGTTAGTTTTACAGATTGGTATGACACAGAACAGTGCCCTTAGTAGTTAATACTAATATAGGGCACTTCTGTTATTTCAAGCCGATGCTTAATGGCAACGGTCAGCACAAAGAAGAAGTTGGCTAATACGTTGGCAAAGCGCGGTAAAACTTCGTCAAACTTAATACCAGCTTCTTCTAAACGTACTAACATCCGTACTATTTTTTTACCGGTGCAGCGACATAAATGCAGCTGTGGTACTGGGGCCGGCCCTCTGGGCAGCACAAAGCCTGTCACTCTGCCTTCGCTCGCTTGCTGGTAGTTGGTATAACGGTTTTTTAGCCACTCGATGTCTGTTTCAAAAATACCTAACTTGCCGCGCACCGAGCCGTTCAAATTGTAAATAAGTGGCTGTAATTGCTCTAAATCGGTGCGAATATCAACAAATTCTTCTGGCAACATAGCAAGCACCACACCAATGTGGCAACAGAGTTCGTCGGTGAGAATTTCATAATCACAGGTGAGTCGAGTTTCATGAATAAAGGGGTAACACCACTCGCGTAAATCGTCCGGTTTTTTGCGGCGCATCTTGGCTCCTGGGTAAAATATGAAAGACTAAAGACTTTTTGCCACGGAATCCACGGAAGAGCACGGAAAAATTAAGACCAGATAAAAGCGAAAAGTCATTTTCAATGGTAAGAAAAACCCCTTCGGGGAGTGGGAGCAGAAGGGGTTTGGTGGTCGCTGAACTTAATGTATGGCCTACAGCTTTGTTTTAGGTTCTACAAGTAATATTTTTCAGATTTGATCACTATTTTTCCGTGAGTTCCGTGGATTCCGTGGCAAAGAAGGTTTGGATTTTAAATCGTTCCGTGATCTTTCGCTGCGAAAAGGATGGAGTTCCTATGTTCACCTTCCCCCTTGGCCTATGGTCCGTGATAGAATTTGCGTTTAATTTTTATCAGAGGCAAAACACATGAGCACTGTGGTTAATCCGCACACCTATCAAGCGCAGTTGGATGCGAAAGTGACGCAACTGCAAGAGACTTTTGCGCCTTTTAACCCGCCCAGTTTAGATGTGTTTGCCTCTGAGCCTGAGCACTATCGCATGCGTGCTGAATTTAGAGTATGGCACCAGGGTGATGATTTATATTACATCATGTTTGATCAGGCTACTAAGCAGCAGTATCGGGTAGAGCAATTTCCGGTAGCGTCACGCTTAATCAACCAAGCCATGCCATTACTATTGGCACTGATTAAAGATAAGCCCACTCTGCGCCAAAGTTTATTTCAAGTCGATTTTCTTTCATCACTGAGTGGCGAGCTGGTGATCAGTCTCTTGTATCACCGTCAATTAGATGATGCTTGGCAGCAAGGCATGCAAGCTGTGCGTGAGCAACTACAAGCACAAGGGGTTAACGCCAGTATTATTGGCCGTGCCCGCAAACAAAAATTAGTACTGGGCCAAGATTATGTGGTTGAAAAATTAACGGTTGGTACTGAAACCAGTCAGAAAGAGCTTATTTATCAGCAAGTAGAAAACAGTTTTACCCAGCCTAATGGTCGTATGAATGAGCAGATGCTGAGCTGGGCGCTAGCTGTCACTCAGGGCGCCAGCGGTGACTTGCTAGAGCTATATTGTGGTAACGGTAATTTTTCATTGGCCTTAGCAGCCAACTTCAACCGAGTGCTGGCCACTGAAATTGCCAGTTCATCGGTGAAGTCGGCGCAGTATAATATTGCCGCAAATGACATTGATAACGTGACAATTTTACGGATGTCGGCAGAAGAGTTTACCCAAGCGATGCGTGGCGTGCGCGAGTTTCGCCGCTTAAAGGGCATCGACTTAACCAGCTACAACTGCAATACCATTTTGGTTGACCCACCTAGAGCGGGCCTTGATGAAGAAACGGTACGCTTGGTACAAGAATACGACAATATTGTGTATATCTCCTGCAACCCAGACACCTTGTCCCATAACTTAGCCACCTTATCCCACACTCATACTATTGAGCGCTTTGCGCTGTTTGATCAGTTTCCCTATACCCACCATGTTGAAGCTGGGGTATATCTGAAGAGAAAGCTGGAAGCTTAAAGCCAGAAGCCAGAAGCCAGAAGCCAGAAGCCAGAAGCCAGAAGATAAAAACATGAGCAACGAAAATCCACAGAAGAACGCGGAACTATAAAGATCACATCTGAAAAGATCTTTTATTATTAATAAGATCCCTTTTCGCTCTTATCTTGATCTTTTCGCGGGTTTCGCGGATTTCGTTGCTAATGGGGTATTTACATCCCTACTCCCCATTCACTATTCCCTGCTCCCTAAAACTAAAAAGCACAGCCAAATGGCTGTGCTTTTTTATTGAGCTTATCGCTTCGGGCTGATGGTTGCCGAAGGGTAGGCTAATTAGTCTTGCATGTAGTTTGCTGGTAATTCAATACCGGCAACACCTGACTCTACTGCTGCAATAGCAACGGCACGTGCTACGCGCGGCAGTAAACGATGATCCATTGGCTTAGGAATAACATAGTCAGGGCCAAACTCTAATTTCTCGTAACCAGATGCATCCAATACATCTTGTGGTACTGGCTCTTTCGCCAAGTCACGAATCGCTTCAACGGCTGCTACTTTCATCTCATCGTTAATTTGTGAAGCACGAACGTCTAGTGCACCACGGAAGATGAACGGTAAGCACAGCACGTTGTTCACTTGGTTAGGGAAGTCTGAACGACCCGTACCCATTACTAAGTCTTGACGAGTGGCGTGAGCTAACTCAGGCTTAATTTCTGGATCTGGGTTTGAGCATGCGAAAATAACTGGCTTGTCTGCCATCATTTTAACAGCTTCAACAGGCAGTACATCTGGGCCAGAAACACCAACAAACACATCGGCACCGTCAATAACATCTTCTAGCGTACGCTTGTCGGTGTTGTTAGCAAACAGGGCTTTGTATTCGTTTAAGTCTTCACGACGAGAGTGGATCACACCGTTGCGGTCTAACATGTAAATATTTTCACGCTGAGCGCCACACTTAATTAGTAGTTGCATACAAGCAACAGCGGCAGCACCTGCACCCATGCACACAATTTGTGCTGTTTCAATGCGCTTACCTTGTACTTCTAGTGCGTTGATCAAACCCGCAGCAGTCACAATGGCAGTACCGTGCTGGTCATCGTGAAACACAGGTACGTTACAGCGCTCAATCAGTGCTTTTTCAATTTCAAAGCACTCAGGTGCTTTAATATCTTCTAAGTTGATACCACCAAAGGTGTCAGCAATAGAAGCAACTGTTTGAATAAATTCTTCTGTGGTGCGGTGTGTTACTTCAATATCAACCGAATCGATGTTAGCAAAACGCTTAAATAGTAACGACTTACCTTCCATTACTGGCTTAGAAGCCAATGGACCCAAGTTACCTAAACCAAGAATGGCTGTACCGTTGGTGATAACCGCAACTAAGTTGCCTTTACCCGTATATTTGTAGGCGTTATTTGGGTCAGCGGCTATTTCGCGTACTGGCTCAGCCACACCTGGGCTGTAGGCTAAGGCGAGATCCTTGGCGGTTTCTGCCGGCTTACTGATTTCAACGGAGATCTTTCCTGGAGTAGGAAAGGCATGATAATCGAGTGCTTTTTGACGGAAATCAGACATTCTACGAGTACCCTGATGTAATTGTTGACATTTAGATGATTTTTGTGTGAATCAGTTTATCACAATGTTTGCACAATGTGATAGTAATCAACTTATTTGATATTGACTAGCAAAAAACATTGCTTTATTTATTTCTCTCTATAGCAGCTCTTATTGCGGCTTATTCGGGCAACATCACTATTAAATATCACCCTTTATTTATTAGGCAGTGGATTACCCTATTATAAGCTAGCATTAACTTGCATAAGCAGTTCAATTTGAACCCGTGCATGAGATGGCGCTGCGCGCCATTTCGCGGCTGAAGCGCGCGACTACAAGGGCGATATTTAGACCTTGCGTAAGGCGTAAGGCGTAAGGCGTAAGGCGTAAGGCGCGTAACGTACAGCGATATTGGGTATTGGGTGTTTATTAGCAATAAAAAAGGCGCCTTAAGGCGCCTTTTTTGCGATAATAATCGCTTATTTCTTGCTACCAAGTGCACCGAAGCGCTTGGTGAAGCGGTCAACACGACCGCCGGTATCGGTCATTTTCTGCTTACCAGTGTAGAAAGGGTGGCAAGCGCCGCAAACGTCCAAGTTTAGGCTTTTGCCTAGGGTAGAACCAACTTTGATCTCGTTACCACAAGAACATTTAGCAGTAATTTCGTTGTACTCTGGGTGAATACCTTGTTTCATGGGAAAACCTCTAAATTTGTAGGCCGTGTCGCTATCTGATCCAATGCCAGACACCACACGTAATGATTCACGTTTTGTGAAGGATGCGAATAATATAGGATCGCTTTTTTACAGGCAAGGATTAACGAAGGATAATTCACCAATGTCGACATCGAGCGCCCCAGCATTATTGCGAGTTGCACTGCCCGTTCCGCTGCGGCGAGAATTTGACTACCTCTGTACACCTCCCCTGCCTGCACCCGGCTGTAGGGTTACAGTGCCCTTTGGCGCTCGTTCGCTTACGGCACTGGTATTATCTCATCCTAGTGAGTCAGAAGTGGCACTAGGCAAACTCAAAGCCATTACTGCCCAGTTAGATAACAGTCCACTTTTAGCGAAGGCAGAATTAAAATTACTGGCTTGGGCTACACAATATTACTTACACGCCCCAGGTGAGGTTTATTTTCAGGCACTGCCCACCTTGTTGCGAAAAGGCGAAGCCGCTGCCTATCGCAGTTCATCGTATTGGTATTTATTGGATGAACAGGCAACCGTGCCTGAACAGGCGATTAAACAGCAACAAGCGCTAACCTTGCTACGCAAAGGCCCACTTACTCGTGGCGAGCTACAAGTAAGAGGCATTAGTAGTGCGATTTTACAAGCGCTGGCCAAAAAGCAACTAATAGAAAAGCGCGAGCAAATTCCAGAGCCTAAAGACTGGCGCCACACCAAACAACTGACGACTGAAGAGGATAAGCCCCACTTAACCACAGAACAGGCACTGGCGGTAAGCCTCATTCAAAGTGCTCATGGTTTTAGTCCTTTTTTATTAGAGGGGATTACTGGATCGGGTAAAACCGAGGTTTATCTGCAAGTGATGGAAGCCGTGTTAAAGGCAGGCCGTCAGGTATTAGTACTGGTGCCTGAAATTGGCCTCACCCCACAAACCATAGCGCGTTTTCAACAACGCTTTAACTTACCCATTAGCACATTGCATTCTGCTATGAATGAACGTGAGCGGCTAGACGCTTGGCTATCGTGTCGAGATGGCAGTACCGCCATTGTTATTGGCACTCGCTCAGCCCTGCTTACTCCCTTTGCCCGTTTGGGGCTTATTATTATTGATGAAGAGCACGACACTTCTTTTAAACAACAAGAGGGGTTTCGTTATCACGCCAGAGATCTCGCATTACTGCGCGCGCATCAGTTAGACATTCCTATTGTACTGGGCTCTGCTACCCCAAGCTTTGAAAGTTTACACAACGCCGCTCAGGGCAAATATCAGCTGTTAACCCTCAGTCAGCGCCCCGGCACCGCCACTGTGGCTGAACACCTCTTGCTCGATAGTCGACGCGTACAAATGCATGCTGGTTTATCTCCGCAGCTGATTGAACTATTGGGGCAAGAACTGACCAAGGGTAACCAGGTAATGCTGTTTTTAAATCGGCGCGGTTATGCCCCTGCTTTGTTGTGTCATGGTTGTGGCTGGCTGGCAGATTGTGAGCGCTGCGATGCGCACTTTACTTGGCATCAAAGTCCGTCACGCTTGCACTGTCACCATTGTGATTATCAAAGACCTCTGCCGCCAAGTTGTCCGCAATGTGGCCAAGCGCAGTTAATTGGCACCGGCCTTGGCACCGAGCAGGTAGAACAAGCATTAATGGGGCTGTTTCCGCAATATGGTATTATTCGTATCGATCGCGATAACACTCGCCGCAAAGGCAGCTTAGCACAGCACTTAGAAGGCATTCGTAATGGCCAATATCAAATATTAATTGGCACCCAAATGCTGGCAAAAGGCCACCATTTTCCAGATGTCACCTTAGTGGCTATGTTAGATGCCGATGGCGCTTTGTTTGCCAGTGACTTTAGGGCAACAGAACGTTTTGCCCAGCTGTATATTCAAGTGGCCGGACGAGCGGGCCGAGCCAGTAAACCTGGGCAGGTAGTATTACAAACTCACCAGCCTGAGCATGCTTTGTTACAAGATTTGGCCAATCAAGGCTATCAGCACTTTGCGCACAGTGCATTGCAAGAGCGCCAAGCTGCTCAGCTGCCGCCCTTTAGTTTTCAGGCCTTATTTCGTGCCCAAGCCACTAATGCCAAACAGGTACACACTTTTTTATACGAACTTGTGCAGCAGCTACAGCCACAATTGCCGGCCACTGTGCTGTGCTTGGGGCCGCTGAGTGCACAAATGGAACGCAAAGCGGGACAGTATCGTTACCAGCTATTACTACAAGCGAGCAATAGGCGCGAGCTGGCGGGGGCCTGTCGGTTGGCGCTGGCAATCATTGACTCCCTAGTTTCAGCCCGAAAAGTGCGCTGGTCACTAGATATAGACCCTTCTGAGCTGTGGTAATGCACTCCTTATGTCTTGGCGGTGGTTTTCTGCACCTGATATGAGTAGAATTTCCTACTCGGGTTAGCTCCAACCATGGGGCCAGCAGGCCCTAATTCTTAATTTGGTGAAAATAAATGAAAGAACATATTCAGGCTTTACTTGAAACAACGCTATCTACCTTGCAAGCACAAGGCAAACTGCCAGCCGAACTGGATCCGCGCATTCAAGTAGACAGAACCAAAGATAAGAGTCATGGAGACTTGGCCACTAACCTAGCCTTGCTACTGGCAAAGCCTGCCAAGCAAAACCCGCGTGTTTTGGCCCAATTGCTAGTCGACCACCTTCCGCATTCTGAATTGGTAGCCAAAACTGAGTTAGCGGGGCCTGGCTTTATTAACTTCTTTTTAGACAGCAATTGGTTAGGCAGTCAAATTGATGCCATGGTCGCCAACGACCGTGCTAATGTACCTGTGGTAGAACAGCCACAAACCATAGTGGTGGATTACTCGGCACCTAACGTAGCCAAAGAAATGCACGTGGGGCACCTGCGCTCTAGTGTGATTGGCGATGCTGTGGTGCGCGCGTTAGAGTTTCAGGGGCACAATGTAATTAGAGCCAACCACATTGGTGACTGGGGTACTCAGTTTGGCATGCTGATTGCCCACCTAGAAGAGTTAGAAAAAGAAAATCCAGACGTGGCAGATTCGGGTTTATCTGATTTAGAGCAATTTTATCGTGAGTCTAAACAAAAATACGATGCTGATGCAGCCTTTGCAGAACGGGCCCGTAACTATGTGGTGAAATTGCAAGGCGGCGATACCTACTGCTTAGCCATGTGGCAAAAGCTGGTTAATATTACACTGCAACATAACCAAGCCGTTTATGATCGCCTTAATGTCTCTTTAACGCCTGAGCATGTTATGGGTGAAAGCATGTATAACCCTATGCTGGCAGATATAGTCGATGATCTAAAGGCCAAAGGCTTGGCAGTAGAAGACCAAGGCGCTGTAGTGGTGTACTTAGATGAGTACCAAAATAAAGACGGCAACCCCATGGGCGTGATTATTCGCAAAAAAGATGGCGGTTACCTGTATACCACAACCGATATTGCCTGTGCCAAATATCGTTATGAGCAGCTTAACGCTGATCGTGTGTTGTACTTTATTGATTCACGCCAACATCAACACTTGATGCAGGCATGGAACATAGTGCGCAAGGCCGAGTATGTGCCTGAGTCGGTCAGCCTTGAGCATCACGCTTTTGGCATGATGCTAGGTAAAGATGGCCGTCCTTTTAAAACCCGCTCGGGTGGTACAGTGCGCTTGGTTGATCTGCTAGATGAAGCGCAAGAAAGAGCTTCGGCTTTATTGGCGAAACGAGACACTGATTTTAATGAATCAGAAAAAGCCGAGATTGCTCGTCGTGTCGCCATGGGAGCCGTCAAGTATGCAGATCTTTCTAAAAGCCGCACCACGGATTATATTTTTGACTGGGACAACATGCTGTCTTTTGAAGGCAATACCGCGCCTTATTTGCAGTACGCCTACACCCGTATTCAGTCAATTTTCCGCAAGTCAGGTATTTTGACCGACGCCAACTTACAAGGCCAAGTGATTATTACTGTTGCCGCTGAAGAAGCTTTAGCCAATAAGCTGCTGCAATTTAATGACGCCATTAAGTCGGTGGCCGATAAAGGGTTACCACACCTAATGTGCCTCTATCTTTATGAATTATCTGGCGCCTTTATGACCTTTTATGAAGCCTGCCCTATCAATAAAGAAGGGGTTACCATTGAAGAGCGTAACAGCCGGTTACGTTTATGTGCTGCCACCGCTAAAGTACTAGATCAAGGCCTATCTTTACTGGGTATTGATACCATGGAGCGTATGTAATCCATGGCTAAGGATTATGTAAGGCGCACCAAACCTAAAGCAAAAGGGAAAACCGCAGCGAAAAAAGGCGGCGCTCGCAGCCGTGCGCCTCAGTCACGACGACTGCCAATATTGCCTATTATTTTGCTTATTATGGTGGCCGGTGCTTTAGGGTATTTGATTTATATTGTTAAGGGTGCCGCAGATAAGCAACCTGTAGCACCTGCTATAGCAACCCAAACAGCCCCGGCTAAACAGCCACCTGTGGTAAATCCTATCGATCAAAAGCCCACCGAAAAATGGACTTACATTGAGCAGCTAGAAAATAAAGAAGTGGTGGTTAAAGTGCCTGAGGCTAAGCAATCAACGCGTCCTTATTTAATGCAATGTGGTTCATTTAAATCCTCTGCTCAGGCAGAGCAATTAAAAGCAAAAATTGCGTTTCAAGGCTTAGTCGCACAAATTCGCCATAAAAGTGGCAGTGCTTGGCACAGGGTTATTTTAGGCCCTTATGACAGCAAACGACTAGCAGAACAACATAAACACAAGCTGATTAAAGCGAAAGCCGTCAGTGATTGTGCAATCTGGTTCTGGGAGGGTTGATCTCACTCACTATCGTCCCCATTTCTGTGTAAGTGACATTTTCGCCAGTAAGACTGGCTACACAGTCAAGTGAGGTTTTTAGTGACAACGATTGTTTCAGTGCGCCGTAATGGCAAAGTGGTTATCGGCGGCGATGGCCAAGTTTCATTAGGTAATACCGTAATGAAAGGCAATGCTCGCAAAGTACACCGCCTGTATAACGGCAAAGTGCTAGCCGGTTTTGCCGGCGGCACCGCCGATGCTTTCACCTTACTGGAACGCTTTGAGTCCAAGTTACAAGCTCATCAAGGTAACTTAGAGCGAGCCGCGGTGGAGCTGGCAAAAGATTGGCGCACCGATCGTGCCTTACGCAAATTAGAAGCCTTATTGGCGGTCGCCGATGAGAAAAATTCCTTTATTATTACCGGTAACGGCGATGTTGTTCAGCCCGAACAAGACTTGATCGCCATAGGCTCTGGCGGCGCTTTTGCCCAGTCAGCCGCCCTCGCCTTATTGGATAATACCGACTTAAATGCCGACGAAATAGTGGAAAAAGCACTCACTATTGCCGGTGGTATCTGTGTATTTACCAATACCAGCCAAACCATTGAAGTACTGGATTACGACCACTAATTTGCTGAGGGCTTGAAGGTTCGAGCCCGTATCATAGGATTTTATTATGTCTAATATGACGCCAAGAGAAATCGTTCACGAACTAGATAAGCACATTGTTGGGCAAGCTGACGCTAAACGCGCAGTGGCCATTGCCTTGCGTAATCGCTGGCGTCGCATGCAGCTGCCTGCTGAATTGCGCCAAGAGGTTACACCTAAAAACATTCTGATGATTGGCCCAACTGGGGTGGGTAAAACCGAAATTGCTCGCCGTTTAGCGAAGTTGGCCAACGCGCCTTTTATTAAAGTAGAAGCCACTAAATTTACCGAAGTGGGCTATGTGGGTAAAGAGGTCGACAGTATTATTCGCGATCTTACCGATGTAGCAATGAAGCTTACCCGTGATGTGCAGATTAAGAAGCACCGCCATAGTGCTGAAGAAGCGGCCGAAGAACGTATTTTAGACGTGTTATTACCTAATCCACGTAACAGTAAAGGCGAAGAAGAAAAGGCTGATAACAGCGGAAGCCGCCAAATATTTCGTAAAAAATTGCGTGAAGGCCAGCTAGACGATAAAGAAATTGATATTGATGTGTCGGCACCACAAATGGGTGTAGAGATTATGGCACCTCCTGGCATGGAAGAAATGACCAGTCAGTTACAAGGCATGTTCCAAAACCTATCGTCAGACCAAACCAGTAAACAGCGTAAAATGAAAATTAAAGACGCGATAAAGTTACTGATAGAGGAAGAAGCGGCTAAGTTATTAAACCCAGAAGAACTTAAAGAACAAGCGATTCATGCGGTAGAGAACCACGGTATCGTGTTTATTGATGAGTTTGATAAGATTTGTAAACGCGGCGAAAGCTCTGGCCCCGATGTGTCTCGTGAAGGCGTGCAGCGCGATTTGTTACCGCTCATAGAAGGCAGCACCATTAATACCAAACACGGTATGGTGCGCACCGATCACATGCTGTTTATTGCCTCGGGCGCGTTTCAGGTGGCTAAGCCGTCTGACTTAATTCCTGAGTTGCAAGGTCGTCTCCCCATTCGCGTTGAGCTCTCTTCGCTGAACACTGATGACTTTGAGCGCATTTTAACTGAGCCTAATGCTTCACTTACCGAGCAGTATAAAGCCTTGTTGGCCACAGAGAAGGTTACGGTGGAGTTTAGCAAAGCAGGTATTCGTAGCTTAGCTGAGGCCGCATGGCGCGTGAATGAGAGCACAGAAAACATTGGTGCCCGTCGATTACACACTATTATGGAGCGCCTATTAGATGAGCTTTCTTTTGAAGCTTCTGATAAGTCAGGTGAAACCATTTTAGTCGATGAAGATTACGTCAATCGCTATTTAAAAGACTTGGTAGAAGACGAAGACTTAAGCCGCTATATCCTTTAATTCTTCCGTAATAAGAGCGGTTATGCCTTCACTCATACAATAGTGATTGAAAACCGCTCTTATCACCTTATACTTGATATTACCTTGTTTCCTGCATGTGGCTGATTTCATGGAATACAATACATCTGAATTGTGTGATATCTATATAGATATGGTGGATGTGGTTGAACCCATGTTCGCAAGTTTTGGTGGCCGTAACTCGTTTGCGGGCTCCGTTTCTACTGTTAAGTGCTTTGAATCTAACGGCTTAATTATTGAGGCCGTAAAAGAAGATGGTGCAGGGCGCGTGCTGTTAATTGATGGTGGCGGCTCATTACGCCGGGCACTGATTGATGCCACCATTGCCGAAACCGCAGCGGATAATGGCTGGGAAGGCATTATTTGTTATGGCAGCGTGCGTGAGGTAGATGCACTTGAAGACATCAATATTGGTATTCAAGCATTGGCTTCTATTCCGGTCGGTAGCGACGATACTAACATTGGCGAATACCAAGTGCCGGTTAATTTTGGCGGTGTCACCTTTCTTCCTGCCGATCACATTTATGCCGACACCACAGGGGTGATTCTTTCTCCTGAACCGCTAGATGTCGACGGCGAAGAAGACGACGAAAGCTAGAAGTCGGAAGCTAAATCAAACAAAAAGGCCAACCCTAGGGTTGGCCTTTTTGGTCGAATAAATTCAACCCTACAATACAGCTTGATTAAACGTTTTCTTCAACCTGATCAATTTTACCCAGCAATACACGCAGGCGATCTTGCCAAGCTTCATGTTGCTGTTTTAACTGCTGATTTTCTTGCTCTAGCTGTGTATGATTTTGCGTAAGTTGTTGCTTTTCTTCACCTAACTTAGCATTTTGCTCTTTTAGCTCTTCCACTTCCATTTGCAACAAGTCGATAGCATCAACTGCGGCCTGAATTTTTGTTTCTAGCTTTTCCAATACATCAAAAGACATGCTCTCACCCCTAACTTACCATTATTTGGCACACTGGCCTCTCACACGCGGAGGATACAGCGGCCTTTGATAGACAACAAGTAACCAATGCGATTGCAACAAGGATTACGTATAATTTATCTGGCCTGCGTCAATAATCCGCCAATAGGCCGCTTAAATATTCTGATTCATCGCACGAGATGGCATTTCAGAACAAGGGCGCCCTACTACCTTAGCCGGTACACCAGCCACAGTAGTATGGGGGGGGACTGCGTCTAGTACCACGCTACCAGCGCCTATTTTAGCGCCGACGCCCACCTCAATATTACCCAATATTTTAGCGCCAGCGCCAATCATCACCCCTTCACGAATTTTAGGATGCCGATCACCGCCCGCCTTGCCAGTGCCGCCCAAGGTGACACTTTGTAAAATTGACACATTATCTTCTACTACTGCCGTTTCGCCCACCACAATACTGGTTGCGTGATCTAGCATAATCCCCTTACCAATACACGCTGCTGGGTGGATATCGACACCAAACACCACAGAGATTTGATTTTGCAGATAAGTCGCAAGCGCGCGCCTATTATGGCGCCATAGCCAATTAGCAATACGATATCCTTGCAGCGCGTGAAAGCCCTTTAAATACAACAAAGGAGTAGAAAACAGGTCAACGGCTGGATCTCGCTCTTGTACGGCACAAATGTCGGTGGCTGCGCCATCTAAAATAGCAGGCTCAGACTCAACAACACTTTCTATCACTTCGCGTAAGCTAATGGCGGGCATAACTGAGCTGCCAAGTTTATTGGCTAAAATAAAGCTCAATGAACACTTTAGCGTATCGTGATTCAATATGGTTGAATAATAAAAACTACCGAGCATAGGCTCTTCTACAATCATCCAACGAGCTTCTTCGCGGATGCGCAACCAAGTACTCGCTTGAATACCGTCTTCCATGGATTAAACCTTGTTTGCTTTAAAATGTGAGGTATTCATATCCCTATCGCTAGAGGGAAGAACCGACAATGGGTCCATATGAATAATAATATCGGTACAAGGGAATAGCCGCTCTAATGCGTGTTCGGCCTGCACTACAATGCTATGTGCCTCTACCAGAGTTAGATTATCATCTAGCTCAATATGCAATTGAATAAACCGCGTTTGTCCAGATTGTCGGGTTCGCATGTCATGTAAGCCATATACCCCCTCTACTGCCAAGCACGCTTCAATAATGCGCTTTTGCTCAGCATCCGGCAACTGATGATCTAACAACATTTGTACTGCATCATACCCAATTTTTAACGCACCTTTAAGGATATAACCGCCAATCAAGAGCGCAAATAATGCATCTGCCCAATGAAAGCCTATCCAAGCTAGGCCAATGGCTAATAATACCCCCACATTCAGCAAGAGATCTGAGCGGTAATGTAACTGATCGGCTTTAATAGCCACCGAGTGGGTCTTTTTAATAACATAGCCTTGGTACAACACCAGTGCCACGGTAAGCAATAACGATAGTGCAATAACCCACAAACCAACGCCTGCATGGCTAACGGTTTGAGTATTAAATAATCGAGAAATACCGGTGATCATTAAAAACATCGCCGAGGCACTAATAAAAGCAGACTGAGCGAGTCCGGCAAGTGACTCGGCTTTTCCGTGACCAAAACGATGTTCATGATCCGCAGGCACTAAGGCATAGCGAATCGCCATTAAGTTGATAAAAGAGGCGCTAATATCTAATAATGAGTCGGTTAGCGAGGCGAGCATACTGGCAGAGTCGGTATAGAACCAAGCTAATAGCTTAATGAGTATCATCAGCCCTGCCGCTAACATAGCCGCCTTAGCCGCCCGCGTAACGAGTTGATCATAACTCGAAGTCTGAGTTACCACTTCCTCTACCTTGTTCACACCACACTCCTTGCCCTTAAGGCCGCTGTGTTTTCAGTTATTTATCTTTAGCTTACAGCTGACTGCCTTGTTTCATTGCCCACCTATAAAGTCATGTTGGCGCCATGCCTCGTAGCTAATTACTGCCACTGCATTAGATAAATTTAAACTGCGGCTTTCGGCTTGCATCGGAATGCGGATACGCAACTCAGGGGCAATATCGGCCAACACCATCTCGGGTAAGCCACGAGTTTCGGGACCAAAGAGTAAAACATCTCCTGTTTGATAACGCGCCTTATGATGTAACTGACTCCCCTTAGTAGTACAAGCAAAAATGCGCTGCCCTGCTACGGCGGTTAAAAAATCAGTATAGTTAGCATGCTGAAAAATACGCCCAAAATCAGCATAATCTAAACCCGCTCGACGTAGCCTTTTTTCTTCTAAGGTGAACCCCATGGGTTCGATCAGATGCAGACGACACCCATTATTACGGGCCAAGCGCATTATATTGCCGGTATTAGGAGCAATTTCGGGTTCATACAGTGCAATATCAAACATGGGTTTCTCTTTACTTGTGAAGAGTGAATATATAATGCACAGCGCCTAATAACCCCCAATTGGGTAAGTCTTAGCCGTTGGCTTACAGCACATTTTACGCTGCATTGTTTCTGACTGCTAATCGGATCATCTTCTTATTTACCTCTCATATTTTATGACTACTTCTTGCGACAATTAACCAATAAGCGCTATTATCAATCTCGATAATACAAACCATTCTCACACTCATCTCTATAAGGATATTCGAATGCCTTACCAAAAACTGGCACTGGCGACCGCCATTGGCGCCCTGCTAAGCGGCTGTGCACAAACGAATGAACCCACAGTCACTCAAGGCGAGGTGGTTGAGCACTATGCTGATATCGCTCATGCCGTCTATAGTGATTCGTTGGCCACCGCCGAGCAGTTAGATGTGGCCATTAAGCAATTATTAGCCGCGCCTAGCGAGCATACCTTGGCTCAAGCACGTAGCGCTTGGATTGCCGCACGCGTGCCTTATCAGCAGTCGGAAGCCTTCCGCTTTGGTAATACCATTGTTGATGATTGGGAAGGTCAGTTAAATGCCTGGCCATTAGATGAAGGCCTGATTGATTATGTCGCTCCTGGCTATCAGCATGAGCTAGGTAACGAAGGCGCGACCGCTAATATTATTGCCAATACTCACCTACAAGTAGGTGGTGAGCATCTTGATGTGAGCAATATCACTCCCGAACTGTTAGCCGGTCTGAATGAAATTGCGGGCTCAGAAGCCAATGTGGCATCGGGTTATCATGCCATTGAATTTTTACTGTGGGGCCAAGACTTAAACGGTACCGGACCCGGTGCCGGTGAGCGCCCTTACACTGACTATGTGCTGGGTGAAAATTGCACTAATGGCAACTGTGACCGTCGTCGTGATTACTTACAAGCCGCCAGTGACTTACTGATCAGCGATCTCGGTTGGATGAGCGACCAGTGGCAAACCGGCGACAATGATAACTATCGCGCCGAGTTAACGGCACTGCCCGCCGAGGAAGGCTTACGCCGCATGTTGTTTGGTATGGGCTCGTTGTCGTTGGGTGAGCTGGCAGGCGAGCGCATGAAAGTCGCCTTGGTCGCCAACTCGGTAGAAGATGAGCACGACTGTTTTTCTGATAACACCCATAACTCTCACTATTATAACGAAAAAGGCATAGTGAACTTGATGTTTGGTGAGTATCAGCGTGCTGATGGCAACATCATGCAAGGGCCGTCGTTATTACAATTAGTGGCTCAGCAAGACAGCAGTGCCGCAAAGAAAATTGATATTCAGATGCGTACCAGCGAGCAAACTGTATATCAATTAGTACAGTCTGCCGAAGTAAACAACGTACACTTCGACCAGTTAATTGCTGCTAGTAACCCAAGCGGTAATAAATTGGTACAAGACTCTATTGATGCTTTAGTCGATCAGACGCGCGCCATTGAGTTAGCCGCCAACACCATTGGTATTACTAACTTAAGCCCAGACACGGCTGATCACGACTTTTAAGTCGTATTTTTTAAAACCTAAAGCTATTTTTGCCACGGAATACACGGAAAAATAGGGATCAAACCTGAAAAACTAAGATAAAATCCTTAAGGGGTAAGAGCCAAGCACCAGTTTTAACGAGGCTCTTACCATTAAAAATTTTATCAGTGATGACGAGTAATCAGTTTTGTGATCCTCGTAAAAAGCAGGTTATTTCGTGGCGAAAACCACTCTGATTTTAGATCGGAGCGTGATTACTTTTTACTTAGAATGGTGTAGCGCCGCACTTTCTTTGTTTACCTTGGTGCTGGGCGCTGGGCGCTTAGCGCTGCTCTTACCTTGGAACTTTTATGTGGTTACAACTCACAAGTGCACTGTTATGCGCAAGCTTGGCGATAAACGCCCAAGCCAACCCATTACAACCCGGCGGTAAAACCACCACAGATAAAAGCGGCAGCAGTGCGTTTTCTATGCCGGCTGCCAATTTAAGCTTTGATAAACGGCTGGATTTTTCAGTCGGCAACAGCTTTTTTCGTAACCCCTGGGTTACCGCTCCGGCCACCACAGATGCCCGCGACGGCTTAGGCCCCTTATTTAATACTAATGCCTGCCAAGGTTGCCATATTAGAGATGGTCGCGGCCATCCACCTCACGATCAGGCGGATAATGCGGTATCTATGCTAGTGCGCTTATCTATTCCTGATGATGCAAGCACTGAGCAACACGCATTATTAAAAATGCATGGTGTGATTGGTGAACCCACTTATGGGGGCCAATTACAAGATATGGCCATTCCTGGAGCAACCCCAGAAGGTAAGGTCAATATCCGCTATCACACGCATAATCTGACCTTAGGTGATGGCACTCAAGTTGAGTTACGCGATCCTATCTTAAGTGTGACTGAACTTGGCTATGGCGACTTAGACCCACAAACTATGTTCTCGGCACGTATTGCTCCGCCCATGATTGGCTTAGGGCTATTAGAGGCGATTACTGAAACTGACTTATTAGCGCGCCACGATCCAGACGATAACAGCGGTAACGGCATTAGTGGCCGCGCTAACCGAGTGTGGGATAATGATTTGCAGACCACAGTGATGGGCCGCTTTGGCTGGAAAGCCGGTCAGCCTAACTTACGCCAACAAAATGCCAGCGCCTTTGCTGGCGACATGGGGATTACCTCAGCGCTGTTTTTAGCCGATGATTGTACCGACACTCAAGCCTGTGACCGCTACCCCAACGGGGGCGAGCTTGAAGTGAGTGAAGACATCATGGATGCCGTAACCTTTTATAGCCAACACTTAGCCGTGCCGATGCGTCGTAATCTCGATAAGCCTGACGTTATTGCCGGTGAACAGTTATTTTTAGCACTGGGTTGCAGTAGCTGTCATACCCCTTCTTACACCACAGGCCCTCATGACAGCCCGGCATTAAGTCAGCAAAAAATTTACCCCTATACCGACTTGTTATTACACGACATGGGCGAGGGACTGGCAGATCATCGCCCAGAATTTTTAGCGAATGGCCGCGAATGGCGCACACCGCCACTATGGGGGTTGGGCTACGCCGCTGAAGTGGCCGGTAGCGAAGACGCCTTTTATTTACATGATGGCCGCGCTCGCACACTGTTAGAAGCCATACTGTGGCACGGTGGTGAGGCCGAAACCGCCAAGCAAAGCATGATGGCCATGGCGAGCACAGAGCGCGCCCAACTTATCGCCTTTTTGGAATCACTATGAAAACACCAGTATTACCCTTAGTTACATTGTTGGCCGCAATGGGAGCACTCAGTGCCTGCCAACATCAGCCTCATTCTGATACTGATTTAGCGCCGCTCACTCAGCAGCACCTTAACTTAATGCGCCAGCAAGCGGATCATCTTGCAAGCCAGTTACATCAGTTACAGCAACGCAGCCATGATTACTGCCAACCTGATGCCAACCCAGCCGCATTAGCACAGCTTAAACAAGCATGGCGCAGTAGCTTTGCCGCTTGGAGTGCACATCAGGGGCAAAGTGGTGGGCCACTCGATGCCGAGGGGCTGAGTTATGCCTTTCAATTTTGGCCCGATAAAAAAGACACTGTGGCTAAGCAGGTGCGCCGTGAATTGAGCGCGGTAAGCAAAGGTGAACCCGCCCCCCACCGCGGTGTGGTAACGACTTTAGGTGCTCTAGAATATCTTTTAGAAAGTGAGCTTAGCGCCAAACAGCAATGCCTGCTATTGCCCACCATCACCACCACACTCACCGCCAATGGCCAACAACTACAAGCGGCTTGGCATAATGCCGAGGGTTATCAGCAACAGCTAGCAAAAATGGCCGAGCAAGGCGGAAAAACCGCGCTACTCACCCAAATTTTAGGCCAGCTATCTCATCGTTATGACCGCATAGAAAAAAAATTAGTGCTGCCGTTAAATACCACTGATAACCCGCGCCCCTTGTTTGCTGAAGCCTGGCGCAGTGAGCAGTCTCTGCACTTTTTGCGCACCAGCCTGAGCTCACTAGAGCAAGAATACCGCCAAGGTGGTATTCGCAGCTATTTGCTCAGTACAGAACATCACGCTAGCGCCACCTTGGTTGATGAGGCTTTTGCTGATGCCTTAGCGCATCTTCCCCGCGGCGATAGCTTGGCCGAGTGGTTGAAAGGTGATAACTACGCCCAATTACTGCGTTTTAAAATTTCATTCGATCAGCTTGGCTATCAGCTCAAGCAGCGTCTGCCCCATGATTTAGAGTTAAGCTTGGGCTTTAATGCCACGGACGGTGATTAATGCACCGGCGGCAATTTTTAAAGTGTATGACAGCCGCGGGGGTATTAAGTAGTTTAGGGTTAATGGGCTGTACGCCCTTATATAAACCGGCCCAGCAGGCCTATGTAATAGGGGGCGGACGACGTACACATCATCGCTTTGTGGCTCAAGCGCTCAATATGGATGGCAGCTTGCGCTACGAACTGCCCCTACCCGCACGCGGCCACGGCATTACTGTACACCCTCATTTGCCACTGGCGGTGTGTCATGCTCGCCGCCCGGGGCAGTTTATGTGTTTATTTAATCATGCCAACGGCGAGCAAATACAGCTGTACTCGGCTGATGCCAACCGTCATTTTTACGGCCACGGTGCCTTTAGCGCCGATGGTCGTACCCTATTTACCACCGAAGGAGTCAGCCAAACCAGCCAAGGTGTAATTGGGGTCTATCACGTTGGCGAGCAACGCCTGACCAAGATGGATGAGTTTACCGGCTTTGGTATTGGCCCACACGAAATACGCACCCTACCCAATGGCAATATTGTGATTGGCGTGGGCGGTGTGCACACCCTAGGTCGCGAGCCATTAAACCTTGATACTATGGCCCCTAGCCTCACCTATCTAGATGCAAATACGGGACATATTTTAGAGCAAGCCCATTTAACTGATCCTAAATTATCTATTCGCCATTTGGCGGTCACGCAAGCAGGAGAGGTCTTTAGCGGCCAGCAATATCGTGGCGAGCCAGACGATTATCCGCCGTTAATCGTACACCACAAACCCGGCCAAGCGCTGCAACCCTTGGGAGGCGACACGCTAGATTGGGCGCGCTTTAATCACTACATTGCCAGCATTGCCGTCACCGATACCCTCATTGCCGCCACCTCACCACCCGGTAATTGCTATGGCTTATGGCACAGAGCAAGCGGGGAGCTGATCCGCATCTCTCCCTTGCCCGATGCTTCAGGGGCCGCCGCCGATAACGGTCAAATTTGGCTGAGTAGCGGCCAAGGTGGCATTAGCCAACTCGACAACAGCGGTCGCGAGCAGCGCTTTTATTCTCAATATCAGTGGGATAATCACTGGGCACTGATTGACGCTTGATGTGATAACAGCAAAACTAGTCGCCAAGAACTAAAGATAAGCACTATTTTTTGCAACGGAAGAACACAGAACCCATAGAAAAACAAAATCTGAAAAATCAAAGCCATAAGGGTTAAAGGTCATAGCAGACACAACCTCACATTTTATTAGTGCTTACCAATAAAATGTCTTGTTAACTTTCGATCTTATCTCATCTTAATTTTTCCGTGGGTTCTGTGGATTCCGTTGCGAGAGGTGTTAACGTTTTAATAGGGGTTATTTAATGGATATTATAAGTTGGATATTTTTTGGCCTGATTGCCGGCGTTATTGCTAAGTTTTTAATGCCGGGCCGTGATGGTGGCGGTTTGATCATGACCATTTTATTGGGTATCGCCGGTTCGTTTTTAGGTGGCTGGATCGGTAAAGAGTTTGGTATTGGCCGCGAATTAGGCTTTGGCACAATGAGTGGTTTTAATATGGCCAGCTTCTTCACCGCTGTAGTAGGTGCCCTTATCTTGTTGTTTATTTATCGGGTATTAAAACGCTAACCCGCCCCAAACTGACTTTAACTGGGCGCTTATTAGCGCTCAGAGCAAGCTTATTTTTATTCAATTACCCTATTTTTAAAGTGAGGAACACAAATGGCAGCATTACCCCAAGGCACCCCCAAACCTAAGGTAGGGGTCATCGCCATTGTTCGGCAGCAAGATAAGGTTTTATTGGTAAAGCGTAAGTTTGCTCCTCATGCTGGGCACTGGGGGTTTCCTGGTGGCAAATTAGAATGGGGCGAGACCATGGCAGAGGGCGCGGCACGTGAGTTATTAGAAGAAACCGCCATTATTGCCAAGATGCAAACGCCCTTTGCGTGCTTTGATGTGCTAGAAAGTGATAATAATGATCAATTAACACATCATTATGTGATGGTCGCCGTGAGTGGTAAGTATAGCAGTGGGGAAGCCCAAGCCGCCGATGATGCCGAAGCGGTAGGCTGGTTTTCTATTGCTGAGCTGCCCTCGCCTTTATGTCCTGATCTGGTTAATATTCTTGAAAGAGCAAGCGCTCAGTAATGTACTTTTATCACAATTAAAAAATAAAACTCTGATTTTTTATGCTCACTTCACAATACTAATACGCTTAGTGAGCATGTTATGACGCTACAAAGTCTCCCCTATTATCAGCGCACTTTACGCGCCTACTACTGCACCGCATCGTATGAAAAGCACCCAATTCAGGCTAAAAACCGTAAGCTAATGGCAATCAAGACTAGAAAAATTCATATTATTTCGCTATCTTTAGCTCTGTTTCATATCGCAGACGCCACATTATGGCTTCATAAACTCGCTAGAAAGCGGGGTTTAATATGAATAGCTATGCTAAAAAAGTGCGTATCTAAGAACTCCTCCCACTCGCTCCACCTGCTCATTCATCTGCCATTTTTTCCTTTATTCAATGGCTAAAAATGAGGACTGCTTGCCGAGCGTGTGCTGCCAGTTGCAGCTCTGGGACTTTATTTTAACTCAATTAATGGCAAAGGGACTTATGACTAGCGAATCCACTACAGAACAGCAAAAGAACACTCGAATTGAACATGATCTGTTGGGCGATCAAGCCGTTCCCGCTGATGCCCTCTATGGTATTCAAACCCAACGTGCCAAACAAAACTTTGATATTACCGGCATGCCCATTAGCCACTTTCCTGAGCTGGTAACATCACTGGCCATGGTTAAAGCCGCCGCGGCGCGTGCTAACCACAGCCACGGTTTATTAACCGATGAAAAGGCCAACGCCATTCAAGCCGCTTGCCAAACTCTGATTAATGGTGAGCATCACGACCAATTTATTGTGGATTTGATTCAAGGTGGTGCCGGTACTTCCACCAACATGAATGCCAATGAAGTGATTGCCAATATCGGCTTAAAAAAATTAGGTCACGAGTACGGTCAATACACGCATTTGCACCCTAATAACGACATTAACCGCTCACAGTCCACTAATGATGTGTATCCAACCGCCGCTCGCTTAGCCATAGTGTTTGCCGCACAAAGCTTAAAGTTTGCTATTGGCGATATTCAAAAAAGCTTGGCTGCGAAAGGCGAAGAGTTTAGTGATGTGCTAAAAATGGGCCGCACCCAAATGCAAGATGCTGTGCCTATGACCTTAGGCCAAGAGTTTCATGCTTTTGCCAGCGACTTAGGCGGCGAGCGCACCAGCATTGATCATGCCTGCGCCCAATTATGTGAAGTAAACTTAGGTGGCACCGCCATTGGTACCGGCATTAATGCACCTAGCGGTTACGCAAGCCTTGCTGTTAAAGAGTTAGCCGATATCAGCGGTTTGCCAGTCAGCCTAGCCGATGACCTAATTGCTGCGAGTGCCGATATGGGCGCCTTTGTCACTTTCTCGGGTAGCCTGAAGCGCTTGGCGGTTAAGCTGTCTAAGCTGAGCAACGATTTACGCTTGCTTTCTAGTGGCCCGCGTACCGGTTTGGCTGAAATTAACCTACCGGCCATGCAGCCAGGCTCTTCTATTATGCCGGGTAAGGTTAACCCCGTCATTCCTGAAGCCATGAACCAGACCGCTTTTCAGGTGATGGGTACCGACACTACTATTACGATGGCCGCTGAAGCCGCTCAGCTACAGCTTAACGCCATGGAACCACTTATTATCTATAACTTGTTAAATAACTGCCGTATTTTGAGCCAATCAATAAAAATGCTAGATGAGCTGTGTATCCGTGGTATTACCGCCAATGAAGAGCGCTGTAATCAACACGTAGAAAACAGCATCGGCATTGTGACCGCCTTAGTGCCTCACATTGGCTACGAAAATGCCAGCCGCATTGCCGGCCAAGCGTTATTAAGTGGTTTGGGTGTTGCCGAATTAGTGCGTAAAGAAGGCTTACTGACTGATGAGCAGTTAGCCGAAATTTTATCGCCTAAAGCCATGCTGCAAAGCTCGTAATAA
>NZ_JBQDEX010000031.1:0-23232 GCF_052084945.1 Oceanisphaera sp. | reverse complement strand
TGCCATCACTGGAGTGGCTAATAATAGGGGGAATAAAGTAAAGCTGATTATGCACTTTTTCAACATAATACCGTCTCTCTTAGGCTGTTTAACTTACATTCACTATACAAACCCTAAGTAGTAAAGAAAGCACAATAGAGTATTTACGTAAAACAATAAACAACCGTGTTTTATTTTAAGTGTTTGATAGTTAAGTGTTTAATGGCTTTTTATCTTAAGAGGGCGACTGGTTATGACCGACAGTAATTGTCCACAATCTGCTAAGGGAGGCAGGAAAGGAGCACGCGAGGTAATACAAACCTCAGTAAAAATAGCAGCTTATTTAAAGTTAGGTTGTAGCCTGTTGGTGGAGTTGTTCATGTTTGAAGGGGATAGCGCAAAGCCTGATAGCCGCCGCGTGATGGCAAAAATATAGCCATCAGGCCCGTTCTTACTATAAAAAGTACGTTCAAATCTGATGGCTATTTTCTATGGTTTTCGTGTCTCTGGTTGTCAAGGGCTGGCTCAGTTAGCTTGCCAGCTTGGGATTACAAACATTCGCGCTCACCGCGGCGTAATGGATCGGGTTTTTCGTCACCACTGGCACAAAAATCTAATGAGGCAGAGTTAAGGCAATAGCGCAGCCCAGTGGGCGCTGGTCCATCAGGGAATACATGACCCATGTGCGCGTCGCAACGTGAGCAGCGAATTTCTACGCGGCGCATGCCATGAGTGACATCAGACAACTCAACAATATGATCGGTGTGATAGGGCGCAAAAAAGCTCGGCCAGCCGGTGCCAGATTCAAACTTACAAGCAGAGGAGAACAGCGGCAGCGCACAGAGCTTGCAGATATAACTGCCTGCTTGTTTGTTATCTAATAGGCCCCCACAAAATGGCGCTTCTGTGCCTTGGCTAAGCAATACATGTCGTTCTTCTTCGCTTAATGTGGCGGTGATGGCATCTAACAGCTCTTTGCTCGGCGGGCTTAAATCATAAGGCGTTGGAGAGTGCGACATAAGGCTACAAATCCTTTTTTAACTGATGTTTAAAGAAATGCTGTACCTTGGCCACTTTGGGCTGGGCAACGGCGGCTATATAGGGTTGATTTGGGTTGGCAGCGGCGTAATTTTGATGGATCTGCTCTGCGGGATAAAATGCAGTTAATGGCTCTAGGCTGGTCACTATGGGCTGCCTGACTACGCCGTTTTGCTCTAGTAATTGTATATAATCACTCACTAATTGCTGTTCTGCCTCGTTTTGATAAAACACGGCAGAGCGATATTGGCGACCTTGGTCGTGACCCTGGCGGTTAAGCTGGGTGGGATCGTGTGCAATACCAAAAAATACTTTAAGCAAAGTGCCGGGGCCAATGATGGCGCTGTCATATTCAATGCAAATAGCTTCTGCATGCTGAGTATTGCCACTGCACACGGCATCGTAATTGGCGGTATCTTTGCTATCACCAGCATAACCGGCTACCACATTAAGTACGCCATTAAGTTGGCGATACACAGCTTCGGTGCACCAAAAGCAGCCACCTGCCAGCACTAAGTGACGAATGCCTTGCTGTAAAAATGCATCGTCTTGGGCATCGGGAAAGTCATGGGGTAATAGGCTCAGTACTTGATCTGGCATTACATTTCTCCTGCATAATGATAATACTACGTTAACATAGCTTGCCATAAGGCAAAACGTTGTTGAGCATTAATGGCTCGCAAAATACGCGCTTTTTATGTGATAGTGGTCACTTTAGTTGGTCGAAAAGGACGGTTACTACTATAAAGATCACTATTTTCTGTAGCTGATCCGGCCATCCTGCTAGGCTATGCGCATTTATGCGACACGCGGAATATTCATGGAACTGGAATTAGGACTGCTCACCTTAAGCTTGTTGGCTGTGGCTGCGTTATTGGCTGGTTTTATTGATGCTATTGCCGGTGGTGGTGGGTTAATTACCGTGCCCGCCTTGTTAGCCACTGGCATGCCGCCGACTATGGCGTTGGCCACTAATAAACTACAAAGTAGTTTTGGTTCATTCTCAGCGACGTTTTATTATTTGCGCCGCGGGCTCCTCGATTGGCGCACCATGAAGTGGGCTGTAGCCTGTACTTTTATCGGGAGCATGTTGGGGACGGTATTGGTGCAGTTAATTGATGCATCATTACTGCAAAAAGTACTGCCTTTTTTACTCGCCGCGTTTGCTTTGTATTTTTTATTTTCACCGCGGGTGGGTGATCAAGATAGGCAGCATCGCTTAAGCATGATCCCGTTTGCCTTATTGATTGGCACTGGGGTGGGCTTTTATGATGGTTTTTTTGGACCCGGTACGGGGTCATTTTTTGCATTGTCATTTATTGCGCTGGCCGGTTTCAGTATGGCTAAAGCTACAGCGCACACCAAGCTGCTCAACTTTACATCTAATATTGCCTCCTTGTTATTTTTTATCTTAGGCGGGCAAGTGGTGTGGGTAGCCGGTTTATCGATGGCGTTAGGGCAGTTTGTGGGGGCGCGACTCGGCTCTAAAATGGTGGTCACTAAGGGGACACGCATTATCAAGCCGATGTTAGTGACTGTATCTATTGTGATGTCTCTGCATTTATTATGGCAGCAATACCCAAGCTGGTTTAGTTGGCTGAGGTTTACAGCTTAAATACTCATCTTCAGCATAATAATTTAAGGCATAAAAAATAAGATGCTAATCACCCTCTTTTTGCAACAACAACGTAAGTACCATTATTGGCTAGCCGGGCTAGGTATAGCCTTGCTGGCAAGCATGTTATTAAGCTTGCAGCTGGGTGCAGTGGGGGTAGGTATCGAAGCATTATGGCAACCGGTGTCGGCGTTAGAAGAGCAGGTATTTTGGCAATTAAGACTGCCACGTACTTTGTTGGCGGTTTTGGTGGGAGCAAGCTTGGCCTTGTGTGGTGCCGTGTTACAAGTGTTGCTGCATAACCCCTTGGCTGAGCCCGGCTTAATAGGCATTTCCAGTGGGGCCAGTTTAGCAGCGGTCTTAACATTATCGCTCTCGGTGTCATTAGGCATAACGCTGCCTTATTGGAGCTTATCGCTGGCTGCTTTTGTGGGCGCTTTGGTGATCACTTTATTGTTGTTGTCTTTATCACGACGGCGGCTAGGCTCTGGCGCCTTGCTGTTATTTGGGGTGGCAGTGGGTATTTTGGCTAATGCGGTACTTACGTGGTTATTGTATATGGCCGATGATGCCTCATTGCGCAGTTTTTTATTTTGGATGATGGGCAGCCTAGGGCATGGTCAGCCGCTATCATTTGTTTGGTGGTTGCCGGCCATAGTCACCTTAGTGTGGCTAATGCGCCAAGGTCGAGCATTAGATATTTTGGCTCTAGGTGACAGTCAGGCTCAATTATTAGGGCTGAATGTGCACAAGTTGCAGCCGCGCTTGGTGTTGGCGGTGTGCTTGCTGACCGCCTTTAGTGTGGCCATGGCCGGTCCCATTGGTTTTGTCGGGCTCGTGGTGCCGCATTTGTTACGCTTGCTGGTGGGCGGCAAACAACGATTTTTACTCCCCGCCTCGGTACTGGCTGGTGGTCTGGTATTAACGCTTGCCGATGTGGCGGCGCGTACATTACTTAGTGTGGGCGAAATGCCGATAGGGGCAGTGACGGCAACCTTAGGAGCGCCGGTGTTTATTTGGTTATTGGTGCGTCGTTATGCTGGCGCTTAATGGATTTGTACAAGCTGATCGTGTGGGGCCTATTCACGGAGAGTTTGTGTCGGGCTGTATAACATTACTGATTGGGCCCAATGGCAGCGGCAAGTCTAGCTTATTGGCGGGGGCTGCAGGGCTAAGCTCGAGCGACGAGGGGGGCGAGGCACAATTAGCAGGGCAAGCCTTGTCTCGTTTTAGTTTGCATGAATTGGCGCGCCACCGCGCCATGTTGGCGCAACAGGCGGTGCTACCCCATGGGCTGCGTGGCTACGAATTACTGGCCTTGGGAGCTGAGCCAATAGGCGGTGTTAGCGAAGAGGTCTGTTTAGCAATGGCTAGGTTAGCGAAGCCGCTAGGCTTAGAAAAGCTCTATCATCGCCAACTTAATACCTTATCGGGGGGAGAGCAGCAAAGGTTGTTGATTGCGAGCACCTTGTTACAGGTAGATCCTGCGATTAATCCCGATGCCAAACTCCTATTACTCGATGAGCCCTTAGCAGGGTTAGACTGGCAACACCAATTAGCCACTTTGCGCTTATTACGCCGTTATGCCGATCTTGGATTAGCGGTAGTGGCATCTATCCACGATATTAATCTGGCGTGCCAATACGCCGATAAAGTATGGTGCTTGCATCAAGGGCGCTTGGCGGCATCTGGCCCTGCGAGTGCTATTACACCTGCGTTAATTGCTGAAGTATTTGAGGTTGAAGTGCGCTTGTTAGAGCAAGATGGCCTGCGCATTATGCTGCCGATAGACGAAGCCGAGCCACAAAAAAGTCCCACCCTACAAAATTAAACTGTTATCTCCTTCTGTCGCTCTTGGCGTTTCACGCTAGATTAGCACCTTAGCTGTTATCGCCTTTATATAAGCAATACTTTATATAAGTTTTTTATTATGTAAGATGTTATTTATACCAAGGCCTTTAAGCCGAGGCATAGCGCCAAGGAGGGAAGTATGATGTTATCAGTGAGTAAGCGACTTTGGTTGGGGCTAATGGTTGCCGTGGCTCTACTGAGTACGAACGCTCTCGCCATCGACACCAAGTCATCGACCGCAGATCACTCGCAATTTGACGTATTAAAGGCCCCTTTTGGTAGTGGCCCAGAAGTGACGACCGCTTGCTTAAGTTGTCATACTGAGTCGGCAAAGCAATTACAAGACACCCTGCATTGGAACTGGGAGTATCAACACCCAGAAACGGACCAAACACTCGGTAAACGCCATGTGGTGAACAGCTTCTGTGGTTCGGTGAAGTCTAATGAGCCGCGCTGTACAAGCTGTCATATTGGTTTTGGCTGGGATGACATGCAGCAGGCACCGCCGAAGGCAGAAAATCGCGTTGATTGTTTAGTGTGTCATGACACCACGGGTGAGTACTGGAAACTGCCTACAGCGGCAGGGCATCCGATTTACCAAGCCATTGAACAGCCAGCAGGGAGTGGCATTTGGAAGCAGCCGCCTAATTTAAGCCACATTGCCCAGCATGTTGGGGAAACGCAGCGAGAAAACTGTGGTGCCTGTCATTTTAGTGGTGGGGGAGCCGATGGAGTTAAACATGGTGATCTGGACTCATCGCTGATTAACCCTTCACGCAGCCTAGACGTACACATGTCGCCCGATGGGGCTAATTTTACATGCTCTGAATGCCATACCACCAGTGCGCACAATGTGACGGGCAGCCGCTATTCCACCAATGCCCGTGATACGTTAGGCATAGATACACCAGGCCACACTGATCACACTCGTGCATCCTGTGAGTCGTGTCATGGGCTTGCGCCGCACCCCAACACCTCGAAGTTGAATGATCACGTAAACCGTGTGGCATGCCAAACGTGTCATATTCCTGAATTTGCTCGCGGAGGAATCGCAACAAAAACGTGGTGGGATTGGTCAACAGCTGGCCAGCTCGACGAACAAGGCAAACCCTTTGCAGTGCTTGATGAAAATGGCAATCCCGATTATTTAAGTATCAAAGGCGACTTTAAACATGGCTTAAATGTAGAGCCTGAATATCGCTGGTTTGATGGTGAGGTACGCTACACCCTAGAAGACGAAAAACTTGATGTAGATAACCCACCTATTCAAGTCAATAGTATTGCCGGCAGTTACCTTGATCCTAAGGCGCGTATTTGGCCGTTTAAGATCATGCGTGGTAAGCAGCCTTACGACACTAAATATAAAACACTATTGGTCACTCATGTTTATAGCCCAGATGACGACTCGGCTCTGTGGTCAAATTACGATTGGGCGAAAGCATTAAAAGCGGGCACCGATGCCGCCGAACAACCTTATAGTGGGCACTTTGACTTTATTGAAACGCAAATGTATTGGCCTCTTGCCCATATGGTGGCACCCGCCACAGACGCCTTGCAGTGTGGGCAATGCCATGCCAGAGACGGACGGTTAGCTGCCGTAAGTGGCTTTTATCTGCCGGGTCGAGATCACCACGCTGTGCTAGACACCCTAGGTTGGGCGGCAGTGATATTGGTGTTGTTAGGCAGTGCTTTGCATGGAATGTGGCGCGTAGCAAGCGGGAGAAATAATATGGCACCTAATATGAAATCAAAGATAACACACACACCCACCAAGCCGACGGTGATGTTCACACGGTTTGAACGCTTTTGGCACTGGTCTCAAGCGCTATTAATTATCGTCCTGTTGTTTAGTGGTTTTGATGTGCATGGTACTTATCATGTACTGGGATTTTCTAAGGCCGTACCGTTACATAATATGGCGGCCTATGCGCTAATAGCCTTATGGGTGCTGGCTATCTTCTGGCACTTTACTACTGGCCAGTGGCGACAATACTTGCCGACGACCCACCAGCTAGGGGCTGTCATTCATTATTATCTGGTGGGTACTTTTACCGGCGCAAAGCACCCCTTTCGCCCGACCAGCCAAGCTAAACATAACCCATTACAACGGTTGGCGTATTTGTGGCTAAAGCTGATGATATCGCCACTTATCTGGGGCTCAGGATTATTATATTTATTCTATGGCCAGCGCCATCAATTAGGCTATGCCAACATACCTTTGGAATATATTGCGCTCACTCATACCGCTACCGCGTTTATGATGCTGGTGTTTTTAATTGCTCATCTGTACATGCTAACGATGGGCAGCAGTGTGTGGAGCTCTATTAAGCCGATGATCACTGGTGTTGAAGTGCGCGAAACTAGAGAGGAAGATCACACCGCGACGCACAAGGAACAACCAAAGGCGGATTAAGCAGATGTTTGAATGGCGAACCCGCGGCGCAATAAAAAAACACCGAGGCTTAGCTCGGTGTTTTTATTTTTATGACTGCTTTTAACCGCACAGGTTAGGGATTAGTAAATACCTGACCCGAAATGTCGGGGTGATAAATCGGCTGGATAACGTTACCGGCCGGATCGGTAATATGAAAGCTGCGCGCGCCGTCACCGTGATCGTGTGGGGTATCTAGCATAGTCACGCCTTTACTTTTAAGAAATAAAAACCATTCTTCTAGCTGCTCTTTGGTGTCGACAATAAAACCAAAGTGATCCAGCGTTTGCACGCCACTGGCAGCTACATCAGCGCGGCCTAATGAAATATTGTCGTTGCCACAGGTGAGGTAGACCAAGTCGGCGTGAGCACGGCGCAACAGCTGCATACCTAAAATCTCGGTATAAAACTGCTCACACTCTTCGAGATTAGGCATTTTGAAGGCGATATGACGCATACCATTAAATGGGCTAGGTCTTTCCATGGCAAAGCTCCTTGGCTTGTCTGTTGTGTGACTTGTCTATAGTGTTAAGAGTTGTGTACTATTTACAACGTTTTCATTATCAGATGGAGTTTACAATGTATTCGATTATTGTCAAAACCAAGCTAAAACCCGGTAAAACAGAAGAGTTTCTCGCCGCCATGCTACCGAATGCCGAAGCTTCAGTGCGCGATGAGCCCGGTTGCCATACGTTTGATGTGCTACAAGACCGCACCGATCCTGAGCTATTTTGGCTATATGAAATTTACCAAGACGAAGCGGCCCTAGCCGATCACAAGCTGACACCGCATTATAAAGCCAGCCGCGCTGTGGTGACCGATTTAATTGCTGAGCAATCTGTCATTAAAGCCGATGTATTAGCTATAAATCCCAGCCGTACGCTTTAAGCCGTCAGCTTTTTGCGCAGCAGTATGGTTTAAGGTACAGGTATAGCGAATGCAGATACCGAAACGAGCCCAGTAAGATGGAAAAGGGCGGTGTTTATCTTTAACTGACGGCGACCCTAAGGGTTAGTTTTTAGCCAATTCAGCCAGCAGGCTAAGGCTGTGGTGGCGGGCGCTAGGCTCGTAGATATCTGATGTTACCATGATCTCGTCAGCACCGGTTTGGGCAAGTAGGGCGTTAAGCTTTGTCGATACCTGAGCTGGTGAGCCAATGGCAGAAGCCGCTAAAAATTGTTCGACGCCTTGTTGTTCGTGAGGCAGCCAATGGCCATCCATGCTATCAAGAGGCGGCTTTAATGTGAGAGAGTGTCCTCTAAACAAGGATAATATTTTTTGTTGTCCTGTGGTGGCGAGCCGTTTGGCTTCTTGCTCTGACTCTGCCACCACAACCGGTACTGTGATCATCACGTAAGGCTTGGCCAGAGCGGAAGATGGGCAAAAATTATCTTTATAGAGCTGTACAGCCTCCACTAACATACGCGGCGCAAAGTGTGAGGCGAAAGCATAAGGCAGGCCCATTTTGGCTGCTAGTTGCGCACTAAATAAACTAGAACCTAGTAACCAAATTGGCACATGGGTGTCGGTGCCCGGAATCGCTCTGAGCTGCTGACCGTGCTGATTAGGCCCCAATAATTGCTGTAACTCTTGTACCTGTTCGGGGAAGTGTTCGGCATCTTGTGGGCGACGATGCAGAGCACGCATGGTCGCTTGGTCAGTACCGGGAGCACGGCCTAAGCCTAAATCTATACGATTGGGGTACAGAGTCGCCAAAGTGCCAAATTGTTCAGCCACCACTAATGGTGGGTGGTTGGGCAACATAATGCCGCCGGAGCCGACACGAATGCGCTGAGTGTGTCCGCTAATGTGACCAATAAGCACCGATGTTGCCGAACTGTTGATACCCTCAATGTTATGATGCTCAGCAAGCCAAAAACGCTCAAAGCCCAACTGCTCCACATGTTGGGCTAGCGCGACTGACTCGTTCATGGCATCAAGTTGTGTGTGCCCGCTGCGAGTAGACACCAAATCCAACATGGATAAAGTAACTTGAGCGAGTAAAGACGTCGTTGCTGACATTAAGCCTCTCATTTACGCATTTTGTGATGATCAATATAAGGATAACATCATATTTGACTGCATCTGGCTAGTGATGCTTACCTAATGTAGTGTATTTCTAATATTAGGTAGATAAAGTTAAAGAGATAAAAATAATGGATATACTAGAAAAGTTAACGAGCTGGCAGATAACGCCCCCCTTAATTGAACATCCGCCCTTATTTACCTGCGATGAGGCGGATCGCTTGTTGTTAGAGCGCCCCGGCACGCGATTAAAAAATTTATTTTTACGAGATAACTATGGCCGTCGTCATGCCTTATTATTAACGCGCCCCGATAAACAAGTGGATTTAAAAGCACTATCCAAGCAGTTAGGCTGGTCACGTATTGGTTTTGCTTCCGCTGAGCGTCTTGAGCGTTATTTGGGGGTGGCGCCTGGCCATGTGTCGGTATTGGCGTTAATTAATGACGCAAACCAGCACGATGTGGAACTGTGGCTTGATAATGACTTAAGTGAGGGCGATGACTTTCATTGTCATCCACTGCGCAACACCGCCACTGTGTTACTGAGTAAAGCCGATCTTGCCTGTTTTGCCGAGCACACCGGCCACACCCCGCAATGGATTGATGTACCAGAGCGCTAAAAGCAGCTCTAAGGTTCCCAGAATAAAAACACCGAGCATAAGCTCGGTGTTTCACTATTGTTTTCTGCTCTTCTTTAATCTTAGTTAAGACTAGGCACTTGATGCTGGGTGCTCGGCGCTGATATTACATCGCTTCTATTTTGGCCGGTAACCCTTGGCGCACGGCGGCACCGCTAGTCCAGTCTAGCCACACGTTGGCCACGTCTTTGCGGGTGGGATCCATCAATCCTAATAAGTTTTGGTTAACCCCCGCCCCCAAGCGTGGGTTAGCGGCCATGGGTTTGCCATCTAGCTCATGGGCGCGAGCCCCAAGCTCGGTGTGGCCATAGCCGTGCTCTATTGCAATGGCGCCTTCTACAATGCCATCGCGCACCAAGGCAATGCCTTCAATTTGGCCACCTGGGGTGGTTAAACGTACCCCTTGGCCGTGTTTAATGCCGGCGCGCTCGGCGTCTTTGCGGTTGATGCTGATCGGGTTTTCAGGGTGGATCATGCGCAGTCGCTCGGCCCCAATACTGGATGAACTCATAATATGAGATTTATATGAGGTGACCAGCAGTGGCCAGTCTTGCTCAGAATAATGCGCGCGCATTGGGCTGCCATCGGCAAAGCGAGGACCATATTCTGCCGCGCAACCTAAGAGTTTTTCTCCGGTCATGGAATGGGTAATACTGCCCACGGTTTCGTTCCAAATACACAAGGTGGTGTTAATACGGCTGTTCATCAGCTCATCTTCCCAGCCACTGGCAAAAGGTGCAAAGCGTCCGCCCCGGCTTAGTACAAAACCGACCTTGCGTTGTTCGTCTGTGGCTAAGGTGTCCTTGATCAGCGGCATCATGCGTGCGGCATTGGTTAGCATTAAATCATCGGCGCTGGCATCGGGTACAGGATCGTTATTCGCAAAGGCTAAGTTAGCGGCAGCTCGCAGATAAAAATCTGACGAGGTATGCAGGCCATGTTTATTGCCTTTATGATCGCTAATGACATTATCACCGTAGCCGGGTAAGTTCATTTTTTTGGCCACGGCAATAATAAAGGACTCTAAGCCCACATAGTCGCCATTTTCAAGTCTAGGCGTAGCCGGTGTCACCACGGGCCAGCGCGCCGTAGTGGTTTTTTGTGGTACGCCACTCCAAGGTTTGGTAAAGCCCCAGCTTTCGTAGGTGAGCGTATCTGGCACAATATAATCGGCTAACGCCGTGGTCTCATTAATAAAGCCATCAATGGCGATAAACAGCGGTAGTTGTGCCGGATCTTTTAATTTTTCACCTAAAAAGGCCTGTGCGCCACCAATGCCATACAGTGGGTTGGTCATGTGGCTGATCCAAGCTTTAAGGCGATAGGGATACCCGCCAAAGGCTGCCGCTAAATGCTCGGTGAGCAAGGGAGATGAAAAAGTGTACCAAGGGGCGCGCGAAGGATAAGGCGACTCGCCGGCTGCAACTTTGCGTTGATACTCACTGCTGTTTTCATAGGCAAAGCGGTTGCGTGATAAAAACAGGCCTTTGGGACCAATTTTGCCGTCAAAGTTCATTAAATCATAACGTGGCCCCCCTTCAACACCCGCCACTCCACCGGCTCCGGGAGCCAAGCCGCCTTT
The DNA here is from genome assembly GCF_052084945.1 of Oceanisphaera sp. Lineage (NCBI taxonomy): Bacteria > Pseudomonadati > Pseudomonadota > Gammaproteobacteria > Aeromonadales > Aeromonadaceae > Oceanisphaera > Oceanisphaera sp. The sequence goes on along the minus strand of NZ_JBQDEX010000031.1, from coordinate 12,073 downwards.
GGCGTTAATGTTACCTAATAGGGTATTTAGGGTGATCACAGCAAAGGCGGTATAAAAGGCATTGCCGCTCATCATGCCGCCATGGGCATCAACAGAGGCTTTAGTGCCATGGCGTTTTAGCTCTTGGCCAAGGCCTGCAATAATGGACTCTGATACGCCACAGCGTTCGCTATATTGGGCGAGGGTGTGGCGTTGTGCGGATTCTTTTAAGCATTGCAGTGACGATTTTACTTCAGTGGGCACGCCATTAATGTTGACGGTGCGCATCACCCATAATTTGGCAGGGCGCGCTTGAGTATGCGCCATTAGCTCGCCATTGCTGGCATCCACCACCAAGTGAGTATCAGTGTCGCCCATATTCAGATCGGCGGCAGTTAAAAAACGACCCGCTTCAGGGTGGGGCGCTTGTATCACTAAATGGGTAGCATTGGCGTGGCTGGGCTGCTTGGCTCTAGCTTGGGCGGCGGGGCCGGGTTGGGCTAAATAGTCGAGGTTAATGCCCTCGTTTTCGATTAACCAACGGATCAGTGCCATGGCTAAGGCGTCATCGGTCGCCGGTTTAATGGGTACCCAGTGACCCCGATTTTCATTTAAGCGGCTAATACTGTTGGGCAAGGTGGGGGCCACCACCACATAATCGAGCTTGCCGTCGCTTCGAGCCTCAGCCAGTTGGCGGCCTTGGCGTTTAAAGGGGTTACCGGCTTGAGCTGGAGAAGTACCAATACAGAGCACAAAACGGGCGTTATCCCAATCGGGCTTACCATGGGCAAACTTTTTTAAATCCGGGTTAAATACCGCTCCCGCTCCGGCTCGGTAGCCAAAGCCGCAATAACCGCCGTGGTGGCCAAAGTTACGGGTGCCATAGCTATTAAAGGTAAAGCGTTTTAAGAAGCTATCACGGCCTTCGTCACCGGCGTTGGTAACCAGTAACTGGTTGGCCTTAGGGCCATACTCAGGGTTATTGGCATCCACTGGGGTGTCAATATCACGGATCGCGGCTAGGCCCTCAACATGGCCTTCACCAAATAAATCACCCCCTTCAACCACTTCTTTAATGAGTTGCTCAAAACTAATGGTTTGCCATTTGCCTTCACCGCGCTTACCAGCACGGTTCATAATTTGGGTGAGGCGATAAGGGCTTTGCAGTTGCTCGCCAAGTGCGGCCCCGCGAGCACAAGCGGTGGAGCGGTTATTAATGCCCGACTCACCGGCCAGCTGGGTAAACACCTCGCGCACCGGGGTTTCTTGTGCTGGCGCATGGGTGTTAGATAAAGGGTGATAAGGGTTGCCGGCAATACGGATAATTTTATTCGCTTGGGTGTCTACTCGTGCGCGCAGCCCACACTGGGTCCAGCAACCAAAGCACTGTACTGGGCTGACAACTTGATTCTCGCCCATCACTAACTCGTTATCTGGGGTCACCATAAACTCAGGCTGCAGGGCGTTACCGGCAATACGGTCGTTGGTGGGCACGCCACTGGTACCATTGAGTAAGCCTTTTACTGCTTTATTCACGGGGTCGGCATAGCCGAGTGCAAAGGCACCGGTGCCGCCGGCAATCATGCCTGCTTGTAATAAGGCGCGACGTTTTTTATCCATGACGGACTCCCATATTATCCAATAAGGCCCACACTACACCGGCCATGGCTAACCATAAGCCAAGGGTGCCGGCCACAATAATGCCAGCCGAGCCGACTAAGTCGGGGCTTAGGTGATACAAACCAGCACCGTATTTAGGCACGGTTTGTACGTTCATTAACACCACCCATCTAAAGCCCCACGAGCACAGTAGTGCCAGCAGCGCGGGGATAAAGTCAAAGTGGCTACGCGGGTTGTTGCGCCGAGCAAAGCACAATAACCACAACAAGACACCGCCCATTAGTGACACTAATAGAAGATCTCGCCAAAATTCAAAGTTGCTAAAAATGCGATACGCCTCTAACCAAGAGGGTGAGCTAAATATCATGCCTAACCCAGCCCACAGCACCATGGCACTAGTGAGTGCGGCTAGGGTGAACAGCATGCCACGACGCAGTGGCAATACTTTGTTATCGTCGCGAGGAAACAAAATATCCAGCAGTAATAACAGGCCAAATAAGGCGAGCAGGGCGGTCAGTAAAAAGTTAACCGGTAACCAATAGGTATCCCATAATGCCCGTGAGCGCACCACCATGACTTCCATGCCGGTGTACAGCAAAATACCCAACGCCGACAGGGCGGTGAGCCAGGCCAGTAGGTGCAGTATTTTTCCTTTGGGCCACAGGGGGAGTGCACACCACCATGCCAACCAAGGATGTTTGGGCTTAAGTAAAGGCACTAACATGCTCAATGACACCACTAAAGTGAGGGTGACAAAGACCGGCAAGATTAAAGCGCCAATCCACATCCAAGAGCTGGGGGTGAGCTGGGTATAAAAGTGCCAAAAGCGTAGCGGCTGGTGTAAGTCGGCCAATAACGCCACCGGTCCTGTGACGGCACTAATGCCCATAATAAAGGCCAAGCGCCAGCGCCAAGGGGCTAAGCTTGAGCCGTCACGCAAGGCAAACGGCAGTAACAGGGCGGCGGTGGCCGCTAAGCCAATTAAAAAGAAGTATTGCACCGCCCACGGTAGCCAAGGGTTAGCAGTTCAATAACAGGCATAAGGCCTCCTAAGCGTGTTGTGGAAACCAAAGTCCGGGCTGACCGTCAATACGATCCACAAACTCTTCACCTAGACCGATGTAATACACTTGCGGTGCTGTGCCTTGTTCGGGCTTTAACACCTTAATGTCTTGGTTATGTTCTTTTAAGAGCTGGCTAATGTGGCTGTTTGGGTCTTTCATATCGCCAATCACCCGCGCCCCACCCACACAAGACTCCACGCAGGCGGGTAATAACCCCACTTCTAAGCGGTGCACGCAAAAGGTACACTTATCAGCGGTTTGGGTTTCGTGGTTGATAAAGCGCGCATCATAAGGACAGGCTTGTACGCAATAGGCACACCCCACGCACTGTTCATTATCAACCACCACAATGCCATCGGCCCTTTGGTAGGTGGCTTGAGTGGGGCACACTGGCACACAAGGTGGATTAGCGCAGTGGTTGCACAGTCTGGGCAACATCACATGACTGACTTGGTCTTGATGTTCCACCGTTACTTCATATTGCTGCACTGTGGTACGAAATTGGCCAATGGGCGGTAAGTTTTCCATGCTGCAACTCACGGTACAGGCTTGGCAGCCAATGCATTTTCGTAAATCAATGATCATGCCATAGCGTTTATGACTGTCCCCATCAGCAGTCACAGGAGCCGCTTGCAGCTCGGTTACCGGGATCAGGCTGGCGCCAGCGGTGAGCCCGGTCAAATTTCTAAGAAATTGTCGTTTACTGACGTCCATAAATAACTCCTTATGAGTAATGAATGCTATTGTCTCGATCCTTTACCCACCCGCTCTATTGTGGTTTACCACATAAGGCACTTTGACTTGATCTGGAACAGGTTTTTATACTCTTTAGTGGCCGTTATGCCGCTTTTATTGTTGAGCTTTCCCGTTATTAGCCAGCAGTATCAGGTAGGTTTTTTGGCGGTGCGTGGTGAAACGCACTCTCAAGCTCACTGGGCGCCTACCTTAGCCTTATTAAATGCGCGTTTTAGTGAACATGAGTTTGTTGGCCGCCATCTCACGCAATCGCAACTAGATGACGCACTTAAGCAACAACAACTGGATTTTGTGGTGACCAATCCGGTGCATTTTATGTTGAGCCATGGTCAAGCTCTTAATTGGTTGGCTTCGTATTTAGACTCTCACTACGGTCAGGCGCGCGCCAGTGTGGCCGGCACCTTATGGGTGCGAGCTAATAGCACCATAACTGAGCTTGAACAATTAGGCGGTGTAACAGTAGGGGCCGTGCACGAACAAGCCTTTGGCGGGTTTTTATTAGTGGCCGAGCAGTTGCGTCGTCGCCAGATACGGCTCAGTGAACTGAAGATGACCTTTCAAGGATACCCACTGGATAATTTGGCTTATGCACTGCGTGATGGCGCAGTGGAGGCGGCTATTTTGCCCAGCTGTTTATTAGAAGACATGGTCGATGAGGGATTGCTTAAGCAAGAGAACTTTAGGGCGTTAATGGTGCAGTCTAGTGCCCCCTGTGTGCGCTCTACCCCGTTATATCCGGGTTGGAGCTTTGCCAGTGTCGGTAATATAGAAGAGTCGTTATTGCGAGAGATGACGCAAGCTTTATTGAGCCTAGAGGTAGAGGCACGGGCGCAGTGGGGGGCCAGTGTACGACTAGATGAAGTTGCCCAGTTATTAAGTGACTGGCAATTAGGGCCTGAGCCTAAGCCGTTAGCGCACTGGGCGTTATTACAGCAGTTTCTTGAACAGCACTGGCCATGGTTGGCCGGTTTTATTACCTTATTGCTCGGGCACCTGTTATACCACTCTCGGGTGGCGGTATTGCTACATAGGCGTACTAAGGAGTGTGAGCGCTTATATCATCAGGTACAACAAAAAGAGCAAGCGCTGGCCCAGGCGCGACAACGCACGCTTATGGGAGAAATGGCCACCGGCTTAGCTCATGAGCTCAACCAGCCCTTATCCGCTATTCAAGCTTATGCTCAGGCTGGGGAGTTAATGCAAGACCCGATTAAACATCAGGCGGCATTTAGCCACATAGTGGCAGAAACCGAGCGAGGGGCGGCCATTATTCGCCGTTTTCGCCAATGGGCGACCCAGCCCTTACCCAGTGCCGATGCTGTTGAACTGGCCGAGTTATGCCAAGAGGTTATAGCGCGCATGCGACCGCGCATTGAAGCTTTAACGGTGCACGTCACTCTAGAGCTTACGTCTGGCACCTTATTATCAATACGCCCCGCCATAGAGCAGATATTAAATAATATATTAAGTAATGCGCTAGATGCCCATGAGCGCCGCTTGCAAGCCACACCCACCCATAAAGGCTGGATCACGCTGACCTTAAGTCAATATAGCGCAGAGCAAGTCACGGGTTGGCAATTACTCATAGAAGATAATGCCGGTGGCATAGACGACAGTATTATTACGACCTTGCAGCACAATTTACCCGCCAGTCATTATCATGGTATGGGCATAGGGTTATTAGTGAGTCATAGGTTGGCCTTGCGCTTGCAGGGGCAGTTAAGTTTGAGTAATACCGAGCAGGGCACGCAAGCACGGCTAGTCATTAAGGAGAGCGAGTGAAGCACAGTATACCGGTTTACATCTTAGATGATGACAGCCAAGTATTAGCGGCAAATCAGTTTTTATTACAGGCTCTGGGTTATAAGAGTCAGACTTGGCAAGATCCTGAGCAATTTTTAGCTGAGGTGAATGAGCAAATTCCGGCTATATTATTACTCGACTTAGCCATGCCCAAACAAGATGGTTTGGCAGTGCAGCAAGCGCTGTTGGCTCGTCACTCTAATATTGCAGTGATCTTACTGACCGGCCATGGTGATGTGCCTCAAGCAGTGCAAGCCATGAAGCAAGGGGCGGTAGACTTTTTAGAAAAGCCGGTTGATGTGAAGCGCTTAACGAGTGCCCTAGCACAAGCCTGTGAACGAGTAGCGCTACTCACTGATTATGCCAACATACAAGCGAACTTTGCCTTATTATCAGCTCGTGAGCGTGAAGTGGTTAAATTGGTTGCTGAAGGCCTAACAAATAAAATGATTGCTCATCAGTTATGTGTCGCGGTGCGCACGGTAGAAGTACATCGAGCCTCTGCTATGAATAAGCTTGAAGTAACCAACATGGCTGAGCTATTAAACCAGTGGCAACAGCTAACGTATGGGTTACAGGTATAATAATGACGTTATGAACCTTATGAACCTTATGAACCCGCTGTCATTTGTCACCACCGCAAGAAAAAGGCCGTTACGCTGTGTACAGAGTAACGGCCTAATATTACGGTGAGTCGCGTAGCGAGTGAATCAATCGGCACTGTCCATTGGCTCATAGTCTTCGCTATGACTTAACGATGCGACAGGGGTACATAATCTATGTACCCGTTTAGGGCCTATCACCTTTAGGTATTTCAACCACACCTTGGCATGCGTGCTGCCTACAGCTACTCCTTGTTGTACTTGCTCAATAAACCGTTGCTCGGCATCACAACCTGGCGCGCGTTGTTGGGTATAGAGCGCCAACATGGCATGCCCTGCTTGTTCGAGTAGCTGGGCTTCGGTTACGGTAAATTCACCACAGCGACGCAGACCGCGCGGGAAGTGGGCAAAATCTTGAAATAGTTTAGCTGACTCAAAGTTCATATTGGCTCTCACTGTAAAATAGTGTCTTTCTATTGGCGCAAAATATGGCACTGCGTATCAGTATGCAAAATCAATTTTTTTCACGTCTCGCTTAATGATATTGTATGACTATTGATAGCTTAGCTATTAGTCTCATCTGACCCTTGATCAGTACCGTCACTGGTCAACTCAATAAAGCGTGGGTGCTGGCGCAATGGCTCAAATTCTTCGTCTTCTGCTGCTACATCGCGCAAGTGCACATTGTTTTCTACGGCCAACTCTAAATCCGATAAAGCTTGTTCTTCGTGGCCTACGCCGGCATGAGCACAGGCGCGCTGATAGAGCGCATGAGCGTTTTGTTGGTCTACTTGCAGTACTCGGTTACAGAGGCTGAGTGCCCATTGGCGCTCGTTCATCATAAGGGCGGCGTCAGCTTTGTGGGTCATGGCATCTAAATCCCCCGGCTTGATATCTAAAATTTGATCATAAATATCAATTTTAGCCTGTGGGCTTTGTTCTTGACTTGCTCGTAACCATAAACCATGAATTTCTTGAAAGCGCTCTATTTCGCGGTAGTTCTCGGCAATTACCTTGGTTTTACGCTGTAGTTCACGTTCAATTTGTTTTAGTTTATGTTCATAAGAGCTGGTAATTTTACGCATTTCCGTTTCGGCATACTCGCGCGCCGTCTTTTTAAGTTCGCGTAGTGACTGCCAGCCTACAATGGCCAAAACAGACGCAGCCCCAGCAAGTAAGTAGAAAAAATAAGTAACGGTCACGTTAGCGTAACTGATCGCTTTGTCAGCCACTTCTAATTCTTTTTCGGCTATTTCTTCAGTCACCTTAATTTGATACTTAGCCATATCTATGCGTAAGGCTTTTAATTCATCCAGTATATAGCGCTCCATAAAGGGGGTTAGTGGAATGCGACTTTCGGCTGGGGCCTGTACCGATGCTGCCTCAGGTTCAGGGGACGTTTGAGCATAAGTAGATAAAGAAAGTATTAGAAAACAAAACGAGAACAATATTTTCAGCATGAGGTACCTAGCAATAGAGTAAATAAGATAAACAAGCATGCTGAGAATAACGTGATGTAGCTAACTGTACAAATATTGCTAGGCGACCCACTGTGCCGCCTAGCATAAGCTTGAGTGTTTAAACCAACTCCACCGCCTCAGCTTGAGGGCCTTTTTGGCCTTGGCCAACAATAAAGGTTACTGCTTGGCCTTCTTGCAGTGTTTTGAAGCCTTCTCCTTGTATTGCCGAAAAATGCACAAATAAATCTGGACCAGAGGTTCGAGTAATAAATCCAAAACCTTTTTCTTCATTAAACCATTTCACGGTTCCTGCTTCTCGCGTACTCATAATATGTATCCGTTGCAATGTGACGAGGTGGCGATAAAACGTCGCCACCTCGTTAGTATAGCAGCTCACGTAGCATGGGCTTTTGCGCGCTTTTTTACAGCACAAAAAAAAGCAGGAATACGTCACCCTAAGTAGCGATTTTTTATCGTTACGCTGGGTTAAAGCGCATCACATCCGAACAAGAAATTGTATGCAACTCTAACTAAATAATCACATATAGGCTTGCAATTAATGCTCATGTTGGTAGGTTAATAAAGGAATATTACTTAGCCCACTAACTAAAAAAGGTTAGGACTATAAATGATTGACACTGACACGACCATTGACTTGCAGCTGTTGTTGCGTCATCCAAAATCAACTGACGGTTACGAAATAAACCGCTTGATTGATCGTTGTAAGCCCCTAGATACCAACTCTACCTATTGTAATTTACTACAGTGTTCGCACTTTGCTGATACATGTGTAGTGGCAGAAAATGAAGAAGACGGTTCATTACTGGGGTTTATCTCTGGCTACCGCAAACCTGCTGAGCCAAACACCTTGTTTGTCTGGCAAGTAGCCATAGATAAACGCGCACGTGGTGAAGGTTTGGCTCGCACTTTAATTGATACCTTGTTGGATTCTGAAGCATGTGTTGGTGTAACACATCTCGAAACCACCATTACCGCAGACAACGCGGCTTCATGGGGGTTATTTGAAAGCCTCAACCGCAGGCAAGCCACAGGTAAAGGTGAGCGCCACATACTGTTTGACCAGCAGCGCCATTTTAATGGTGACAGTAATAGTGAAATATTATTTCGCATTACGCTCGGCTAATCCCCTCTAGCCGATATACCGCATACTTTTTTTTTAGATTTACACTCAAGACTTGAAGGAGTCAAAATGAGTAATATATTTGATGTAATGGAATCCACTGTACAAACCTATGCTCGTTCTTTTCCCGTGACCTTTAATAAGGCACAGGGTGTATGGCTGCATGATGACGCTGGTAATCGTTACTTAGACTTTTTAGCCGGTGCCGGTACTCTGAATTACGGTCACAACAACCCCGTACTTAAAGAGGCATTAATTGAGTATATTCAAGCCGACGGTATTGCTCATGGCTTAGATATGCACACCAGCGCTAAAGCCGGTTTTTTAACCGCGCTACAGCAAATTATTCTTAAGCCTCGTGGCATGGATCATATTGCCCAGTTTACTGGCCCTACTGGTACAAACGCGGTAGAAGCGGCGATGAAGCTGGCGCGTAAAGTCACAGGCCGTAATAACATTGTTACCTTTACTAACGGTTTCCACGGCGTGACCTTAGGTGCCTTGGCGGCAACGGGTAATCAACACCACAGAGGCGGTGCCGGTACCTCAATGGCCGATATTAGCCGTTTACCTTACGACGGTTACCCAGGCTCTGGTGAAGACAGCTTATTGCTGTTTGAAACCATGCTTAACGATAAATCCAGTGGTTTAGATAAACCAGCTGCTGTGCTGTTTGAAATTGTACAGGGCGAGGGCGGTTTAAACGCCTCATCATTTGAGTGGCTACAGCGTTTAGAGAAAATTTGTCGTGCCCACGATATTTTAATGATTGCTGATGATATTCAAGCCGGTTGTGGTCGTACTGGTACTTTCTTTAGTTTTGAACCTGCGGGCATTAAGCCAGACATTATTACCCTGTCTAAATCATTAAGTGGTATGGGCTTGCCTTTTGCATTAGTGCTATTGCGCCCAGAGCTAGATAAGTGGAGCCCAGGCGAGCATAACGGTACCTTCCGTGGTAATAACCACGCCTTTGTTACCGCGCGTAAAGCGTTAGAAACATACTGGCAAGATGATGAATTAGCCGCAGGTGTTCGTGCCAAAGGTGAGTTGTTAACTCAGCGCATGCAAGCCATGGTTGACCGCTTCCCTAAGCTGTTCAACAAGGTAAAAGGTCGCGGTATGATGCAAGGTCTATCTTGCCATAGTGGTGATGTGGCAGACATTATTACCGGTAAGTGTTTTGAGCGTGGTTTGGTCATCGAAACTGCAGGTCCAGAATGTGAAGTGGTGAAATGTTTATGCCCACTGATCATTACTGAAGCTGAACTAACTCAAGGTTTAGACTGGTTAGAAGAGGCGGTTGCAGAAACAGAAGAAGAGCGCATACGTAAAGCTTCTTAATGTTGTAGGCCACTAAAGGGGTAATGCAAATTACCCCTTTTGCTAACAGAATTCGTTGAGCTTGTCTTAATTGAGCTCAAAATAAGTATTAAATAAAGGAAATGTCATGATAGTACGTACGCTTGCAGAATGTGAAAAAACAGACCGTTGTGTAAAATCTGAAACCGGCACCTGGGAAAGTACTCGTATGTTGTTGAAAGACGACAAAATGGGCTTCTCATTTCACATCACTACTATTTATGCCAAGGGTGAAACACACATTCATTATAAGAACCACCTTGAGTCTGTGTACTGCATGAGCGGTAACGGTGAGATTGAAGATTTGTCTGACGGCAAAATCTACCCGATTGAACCTGGCACTCTGTATATTTTAGATAAACACGACGATCACCTGCTACGTGGTGGTAGTGAAGATATGAAGCTGGCTTGTGTATTCAACCCGCCATTGAGCGGTAAAGAAGTACATGATGCTGACGGCGTATATGCAGCCGACACTGAATAAAAAGAATACTGTTACGGGGGCATGATGCCCCCGATTACGATCATTTTCACTGGGCAGGGCGCTATTTTTTAATGTCCCAGGCCCAATGAAAATGTGCGACTGCAGTAATTAACTGTTTTACAAACATAAAGGGAATAAAAGTGCCACATACACATACAGTAGAGAAGATTGGCGGAACCTCAATGAGCGAATATGAGGCGGTACGCGATCATGTAGTGTTACATAACCGCACTCCAGAACAATATTATCAACGTATTTTAGTGGTGTCGGCTTTCGGCGGTGTCACCGACGGCCTATTAGAATGTAAGCGCACTGGTGCGCCGGGTGTTTATGCCACTTATGCAGACTCAGAAGATGACAGTGCTTGGGAACAAACCCTAGATAATGTGTGCAATTACATGGCACAAATTAACGAAGATATGTTTGGCAAGACCCCCGAGCGAGCATTAGCAGACTCTTTCTTACAAGACCGCATTGCTGGCATTCGTGATTGCTTGCATCATTTGCGCCAAGTGTGTGCCTTTGGTCAGTTTCAGTTAGCTGAACAACTGCAAACTATTCGTGAGCTATTAGCGGCCATGGGGGAAGCCCACAGTGCGCATAATATGGTGTTATATTTACGCCAAAGTGGTGTCAATGCGGTACTGATGGACTTAACAGGCTGGCGCACCGACGATGCATTGCCATTAGATGATGTATTAGAACAAGCATTAGCCCACATTGACTTATCGACTCAATTACCCGTTGTAACAGGCTACGCACATTGTCAAGAAGGTCTAATGAGCCGATTTGACCGTGGCTACAGTGAGATGACCTTCAGCCGTTTGGCGGTACTCAGTGGTGCACGCGAAGCCATTATTCATAAAGAGTTTCACTTAAGCAGTGCCGATCCTCGTCTTGTGGGTAAAGACAAGGTAGTGCCGATTGGCCGTACTAATTATGATGTGACTGATCAGCTATCAAACTTAGGAATGGAAGCCATTCACCCACAGGCAGCTAAAGGCTTGCGCCAGCAAGATATTCCATTGCGTGTTCGTAACACCTTTGAGCCGGATCACGAAGGGACACTCATCACCACTGATTACCGGAGTCCGTCTCCGTGTGTAGAGATGGTAGCGGGGCGTCGTAATATTTTTGCTGTAGAGCTATTTGACCAAGATATGGTGGGCCGAGTGTCACACTATGCTGAGTGTTTTACTGATGAATTAGACGGTATGCGCTTAAACTTAGTATCAAAAGACATGAACGCCAACACCCTAACGTATTATATTTCAGGTAACCGTAAAACGGTGCGTACCTTAGTGGGTGCGTTACAGCGTCGTTTTGAGCAGGCTGAAATTAATGCTCACAAAGTGTCTGTGGTGTCTGCGGTTGGTAGTGATATGAGCATTCCGGGCTTGTTAGCTCGCTCAGTGGCGGCATTGAACAAAGCTAACGTGCCGGTACGTGCGGTACATCAGTCGCTGCGAGCAGTAGAAATGCAGTTTATTGTTGACGATCAGTATTATGAGCAAGCTGTTGTTTCATTGCACAATGAGCTGGTACAAACCGATGCCGAAACCGTGGCTATGTCGGTTGCCTAACTTCATTAACCTTAGATAAGCCGACTGTTTTTATAACATAACGTTTGATCACGTAACGGTCTTCATTATCCCCTGCTAGCCAATAGCAGGGGATTTTTTATATTCACCTTGCAGTTTCCAGTCTGTCACTTCATCACATCTTTTTGTTGATGTTTGAGTAGAAGTCAGGCAGAGCGCGCTACTCCGCTCGACTCGCCGTAAACCCATCCATGGGGGCTC
>NZ_JBQDEX010000030.1:18577-23379 GCF_052084945.1 Oceanisphaera sp. | reverse complement strand
GCATCGCCGTCTATCTGTAGGAATCCCCTTCCTTTAGGGAGGGGAGGATGTCAAAGTATTAGTAATGTGGTGGTGGCGGCTCTTCACCTGGAGTATCAGTTTGGTTGTGCTGCCAATCTTTAAGCTTATTCACCATCAGATTCAATTGTTCTTTAAGCCGTGCGGTTTCGTAACCCTGAGTGGTAATCTCTTGGTTTAATTGCTCTATGGTGTCGTCTTGAAAGGCAAGTCGCGTTTCAAGCTGTTCTAATCGTTCGATAATGTCGTTATTCATTTGATTCTCTTGAGGACGTTAAATCGAGATCCCATACTTCGCCTAAGCCAGAAGAACTCACGCTATAGACTTGGCGTGAATTGATAAAGGCGACATCAAATACCATGGCACTGGCGGGGCGAAGTTGAGTGTGAGTGCCCACTTGCCACTCTTGTAATAGCTGGCCTGTGTCTAGCTGCCAGAGCTCTAGGCGACGAGAGGTGCTGCCCGTTAGTAATTGATTACTACTGGGGTTTAATCGGGCACTGACAAAGGTTTGTCCGCGATAGGGCACTTGAAGGCGAGCGATGAGCTTGCCTGAGGGCAGGGCGTGTACCTCGCCTTGTCCTTGTGCATCGCCGCTAAAGGCGAGTTTGCCCTTGGGCCCTAGGCGCGCCACAGTAATGCTATTTTCGTGTTGCCACTGGCTAATGACCTCGGCGTCTGTGGTTTGCCATAAGAGTACGTGCCCATCTTCGCTGGCGGTAAGGGCGTAACGGCCATTGGCTGATAAATCGACGGCATTAATACGCCGATTGCGACTTGAGGGTTCTGGCTCTACAGGCTCAGTATTCAGGCCGCTTTGTCTAAGTTGTTCTGCTTGCTGATGCCCCATAAACAATAAGCGTCGGCGGTTGATAAAATCAATAAACTCTACGCTGCCATCTTGATAGCCCAAAAGTAAACTATGGCCATTATCCGCTAGGGCCAATGCGCGTAACGGTTGTTTTAGTTGATAAAATCCTTGGTTTTTACCATCAAGCAGTGACCATAAGGCCACGGTTGTTTCTGTGGCTGTCGCCGCATTATGGTTATCTGGCGAGATGGCGTGTAGCAAAACACTGTCGCTTGGCTCACCTTGGCGCCAGCGGTAAATGGGTTCATTTACTCCCTTTTGCCACACTTGCACCAGGTTTCCTCCTGCTGCAATCAAGGTAAACTGACCATTAGCGCTGGTGTTAGCAGCAATTACTGAGCCGGTGGCGTATTTATGCTGCTTAGTAGCTACGCTTGCACCATCGCAGCCCGAGATCAGTAAAAAAATGACGCATAGCATCATGCGTAGCTGAGGGTTGAGCTTTTTTATAGTTTTGGGCTTTCGCATCACCAGCCTGAGACGGTAGTATAGGTTTGAATTTGTAAGCATCTCATTTTCCATGGGAATTTTCCCCTGTTCTGGAGCAAATAATGAAAAAACTGTTACAAGTCAGTTTGCTGGCCTCAGCGGTCGTTGTAGGGCTGAGTGGTTGTAATGATGATAAGGCGTCTGCGCCGGCCTCTGATGCATCTAAAACAGCAGTAGAGAAAACAGCGCCTGAGCTGACCAGCTTTGAAGCAAAATCAGCCTACGCCATTGGTTTGTCTATGGGACGCTACATTGGCTCAACACTTGAAAAACAGCAAGAGCTGGGTGTTGATCTTGATAATGACACCATTTTAAGTGGTGTGCGCGATGGCTTTACCGAAAACGGCCAAATGAGCGATGAAGAAATACAAACTGCGCTCACCGCTTATGATGAGCATATTAATGAGCTTATTGAAGCACAAAACCAAGAAGAAGCAGCGGCTACGCTAAAAGAAGGCACTGAGTTTCTTGAGAAAAACGCCAAGCTTGACGGTGTCACTGTGACTGAGTCGGGCCTGCAATATAAAGTGCTGAGCGAAGGTGAAGGTGATAAACCAAAAGCGGAAGACGTTGTTACAGTACACTATACTGGCACTCTAGTAGACGGCACTACCTTTGATAGTTCAGTTGAGCGTGGTGAGCCTGCAAGCTTCCCACTGAATCAAGTAATCCCAGGCTGGACCGAAGGGGTACAATTAATGCCAGTGGGCGCTAAGTACCAGTTTGTGATCCCTGCTGAACTGGGTTACGGCGAAGCTGGGGCTGGGACAATTCCTGGTAACGCGGTATTAGTATTTGAAGTGGAACTGCTTGACATTAAAGCCACAGACCAGCCTAAAGCTGAATCTGAAGAAGATGAAAAGGCACCCGCTGAAGCAGCATCGGCCGAATAAAAACTCCGAGCTTATCTTATTTACGGCGCCTTAAGGCGCCGTTTTTATTGTTTCTTGTAGCTCAATCCACAGTTGTTCTTCTTGTAGTAAGCGCTCTTTACGGGCTTTTGTCAGTCGTTTAAGCCGATATTCAAGTTGCAATGCTTGGGTGTGGTTGAAGACGGCTCGTTGCCATACCAGTAACGCTGGGCGGCGTGCCCATACATAGCGAGAAGCACGAGAGGCCTGCTGATTATGTTCTATGCAACGGCGTCTAGGATCCAAGCTAATACCAGTATATAGGCTGCCATCATGACAGCGTAATAAATACAGGTACCATTGTGTGGGTGAGTTTATAGACTCAGTTAACGGCGCTAACGTGCATTTAGGATCAATATCAGGCATAAACGATGTGATGAGTTATTAACATAATATGCAATCATAACGAGGTATTGTGATGAATAAAAATAATCTTGGTCCCGCACTTGCGCTGGGGGTTACCTTAGCGGTCGGCCTTATATGGAGCGGCAGTTACTTAAAAGATGCGGTGACACTGTGGAAGCAAGCCGATAGATTAGTATCAGTAAAAGGGCTAGCAGAGCGAGAAGTAGAGGCTGATTTAGTGTTATGGCCGATTAGCTTTTCAGTTTCTGCCGACAGCTTAGAACATTTGTATCAGGCAGTGGATGCCGATAAAAATAAAATTAGCACCTTTTTAACACAAGCGGGGTTTACTGTTTCAGAGTTAAGCTTTGCCGCGCCTGTGGTGCAAGATTTGTGGGCAAACCAATATGGCGATGGTCGCCCACCATTACGTTATAAGGCGGATGCGGTATTACTCGTACGCACCCAGCAAGTAGATCGTGTGAAAAAAACACAGCCTGAATCTGCAAAGTTAGTAAGCCAAGGCATACTGTTAACGCAAAGCTATGAGCACAAAGTTCAGTATATATTTACTCAGTTAAACGACATAAAGCCACAAATGATAGCGGACGCGACTGCCAATGCTCGCCAAGCCGCGGCCCAGTTTGCTGACGATGCAGGTGCAAAAGTAGGCAGTATTCGCTCGGCTCAGCAGGGGTATTTTTCGGTCTCAGATCTTGATTCTTATACGCCCGAGACTAAAAAGCTCAGAGTGGTTACCAATGTTGAGTATTCACTGGAGTAAGGGGGAAGCAGCGCTTAAAGGCAGCTGTCAGTTAAAGAAAAACACCCTTGCCTTAGGCCGTCATGCTGGTATCTCGCTTTTATGTTTTAAAGACTAAACCGAGATCCTGACTTTCGTCAGGATGACGGCTGAAGACAGCGGCGAGCTTAAAAACGCGGTACCTTTGCGGTCAGCGTAAGGCGTATAGCGTTATTTTAAGGCTATCTGAATGGTTTGGGGGGGATAACATAGGCCAGTGGTACAGCCCTGATAATGCACTGCAACTGAGCCACCTTTTGCTACCGATTTAAGCGGCACCTCAAGCTTTAGTTGCTGATAATACACTTGGCTTTTGCCAAAGTACTCATCTTCGTGCGGCGTACCTTGAGGTAAGGTCCAATCACCTAATTCGGTATCATTAGCCGAGACATTTATGGTGTGACGATATAAATAATAGTCAGGTTGAATAGCAAAGTGTAGCTCTAGCACAGACTGAGCTTGTTGGTAAGTGAGAACAAAGGCTTGATCGACGGGTAAAAAATCACTACGAGCAGGCGCCTGTTCTGTGTTATTTAAACCTAACCAGTCGAATAGCCCGGCCTGAACCGGCAAGGCGACCAAGGACGCCGCCAAAAAAAAGGGCGTGAATAATGCATTCATCGTCAAAAGCTTCGCAGTAGGGGGCATAAATCACCTTTCACACATTAAGATGCTTGTTACTATAGCCCTGCTATAAGGTAAGATCACTGAGGTGATTTGAAAAAGATAATTTTAGTCCCCATATCTATATATTCACCCTAAATAAGTGTCAATGTGGCGCGAGATGAGGTTTTAGTGGGTAAGATTTTTTTACTATTTATTGCAGCGACTCTGATGGAAATTTTTGTTTTTATTGAGGTTGGCTCAGAAATTGGTGCTTTAAGTACCATAGCACTGATTGTATTAACCGCTGTTGTGGGAATAAGCTTAGTGCGCATTCAAGGTTTTCAGACGTTAATGGAAGCCCAGCGTAAAATTAACTTAGGTGAAACACCGGCGCGAGAGATGTTAGCAGGCATGATGCTGGCACTCAGTGGGGTATTATTACTCTTGCCAGGCTTTGTCTCTGATATTGGTGGTGTACTTTTGTTGTTACCTCCTGTACGTAATATATTGGTTGAACGTTTTATTGGTCGAGTTAACGTATCAGGAAACACCCCTCATCAAGGTCATACCTTTGATGGCAGTTATCACACAGCCGATGATAGCGAGCAACAAGAACGTCTAGATTCCTATTTAAATCAGTCTCAAAATAAAGAAGGCACCACTTTTGAAGGTGACTTTAAGCGTAAAGACGATAAATGATTACAGCGCCGAGTACCCAGCGACTAGCACCAAGCTAACGGCTAACACCTACGGGAAGGG
>NZ_JBQDEX010000030.1:0-18477 GCF_052084945.1 Oceanisphaera sp. | reverse complement strand
GCGCAGCTAAAACAGCGCCTAACTTAAAAAGCACATTGATTGGTTTTTTCGTACAGCGGTCAGCGTAAGGCGTACAGCTGTATGCCTGAAATCCTGATTTCAAAAGCGCCAGTGTTAATTTTCAGCTAGGCGCTGTTAGTTAGGTGTTTTTATTTTCCAAGGGAAGCGCCACCAAGCGAAAGTAATCGCCATAGTGCCTGCCAGTATATTGGCGGCTAATATGCCAGAGAACACCCCTAACTCGCCGTGCCATATACTCCCCAGCCAGGCAAGCGGTAGTAGCAGGCCAAATAAGCGAATAGCGTTTAATAAAAACGAAATGCTAGAGACTCGCAGGCCATTAAGTGATGACGCCAACAGCATAAAGCAACCTTGTAAACCATACCCTAATGGCACTAAACGCAGATAAAAAGTTAAATGCTGGCTTACTTCCATATTGTCGGTAAAGCGCTCTGCCAACCACGGAGCGCTTAACCACAACAGAGCAAATACCAGTAGCTGAAAACCTATCGCAAAACGCATTGACTGTAATAAAGCCTGCCTGCTACGCAAGTGAAGACCTGCACCGGTATTTTGTGAAATAAAGGGAGCCAGTACCGAACTGAGCGCCATCATGACAATGAGCATTAACGCTTCTATGCGTGAGGCCGCGCCATAAGCGGCCACTACTTCTGTACCTAACCCGGCCAAAATTATCATCAATATCGACATGCTAAGTGGGTTTAGTAAGCTGGTAAAAGTAGCAGGAATAGCCACATGTAATAGCTGGCGCCAATGCGAAAGCAATAAATCACTTTGTATTAAAGGCCACTGCACAAGCCGCTCTCGACGCCACAATAACCAAACGCTGACATAACTTGCCATAAACCAAGAGCAGGCAGATGCAATGGCTGCGCCCTGGATGCCTAACTCAGGAAAAGGGCCTAAGCCAAAAATTAACAACGGATCGAGTAGGCCATTTACTAAGCCTGCTACCACCATCACCAGGCTTGGTGTACGGGTATCGCCGGTGGCGCGAATGGCAGAGTTTCCCACCATGGGGAGCACTAGCAAAGGCACGGTTAAATACCAAATGAGCATATAATCGTGCAACAGCACTAATAGCGCCTCTGTCGCGCCTAGCAACCTAAATAAGGGGTCTATAGTGAGTGCGCCCAGCACAGACAGCGCAGATACCAGCAATAACGCCAACAGCAAACTGTGGCTTGTAAATAGCGCTGCGCGTTGTTGGTTGCCCGCCCCTAACGCTTGACCAAGGCTGGCTGATAACCCAGCCCCCAGCCCCATGGCCAGTGAAATCATCACAAAGGTGACGGCAAAGGTAAAGCTGATGGCAGCCAAGGCTTCAGTACCGAGCAGACCAATAAAAAACAGATCTACGAGGTTAAAAGCTTGAATAGCGACAATGCCTAAGGCCATAGGGCCGGCCATTTTTGCTAGCTGACGATTAATAGGGGCAGTGAGCAGTAAATTTTGTGATACCAATCTTGTCTCGAACAATGAGTCGCACCGCTATTATGCGGCAAAAGAGTAAAAAAGGGCGCTTGTAAGATAAATATTTTGTAGCGCTGCCCTTGAAGCAGAGAAATCCGCTCCCATATAAAGAGCAGTACTTCATTTTGCGGCCGAAGGCCCTAAGTAACAACACTCACCAGGAGAGTTATTGATGAACATTCGTCCATTACACGATCGCGTTATTATCAAACGTACTGAAGCTGAGTCTACATCTGCCGGAGGCATTGTATTGACTGGATCTGCTGCTGAAAAGTCCACCCGAGGTGAAGTGCTGGCAGTAGGTAATGGCCGTGTACTAGATAGTGGTGAACTTAAGGCCATGTCGGTAAAGGTGGGTGATCAGGTTATTTTTAACGAAGGCTATGGCGTAAAAACTGAAAAGTTGGATGGCGAAGATGTGCTGATCCTATCTGAAAACGATATTTTGGCCATCGTAGAGTAAATCTCTAAGTTATCCTCTTCATTGACTAGCAAGGAATTATAAATAATGGCAGCTAAAGACGTAAAATTTGGTAACGACGCTCGTGCAAAAATGCTCACTGGCGTTAACATTCTTGCCGACGCAGTAAAAGTGACGTTAGGTCCTAAAGGCCGTAACGTCGTATTAGATAAATCTTTTGGTGCACCACTGATCACCAAAGATGGTGTTTCTGTGGCCAAAGAAATAGAGCTTGAAGACAAGTTTGAAAACATGGGCGCACAAATGGTGAAAGAAGTGGCGTCTAAGGCAAATGACGAGGCCGGCGACGGCACCACAACCGCCACTGTACTGGCGCAGTCTATTGTTAATGAAGGCTTAAAAGCGGTTGCTGCGGGCATGAACCCCATGGATCTTAAGCGTGGTATTGATAAAGCCGTAGTACAAGCCGTTGCAGAGCTAAAAGCGTTATCTGTACCTTGTAAAGACACCAAAGCTATTGCTCAGGTAGGAACCATTTCTGCTAACGCAGATGCAACTGTTGGTGCTCTTATTGCTGAGGCAATGGAAAAAGTAGGTACAGACGGTGTGATCACGGTTGAAGAAGGCCAAGGTCTACAAGATGAGCTGGATGTAGTAGAAGGCATGCAGTTTGACCGTGGTTATTTATCTCCTTACTTTATCACTAACCAAGAAACGGGCACCGTTGAGTTAGACGACCCCTTTATTTTGTTGGTTGACAAAAAAGTGTCTAATATTCGTGAGCTACTGCCCGTACTCGAAGGCGTAGCCAAGCAATCTAAACCGCTATTGTTGGTTGCCGAAGATGTAGAAGGCGAAGCACTGGCGACCTTGGTTGTGAACAATATGCGCGGTATTGTAAAAGTGGCTGCTGTTAAAGCGCCAGGCTTTGGTGACCGTCGTAAGGCCATGTTACAAGATATTGCCATGTTAACCGGTGGTACTGTTATTTCTGAAGAAGTGGGCTTAGAGCTAGAAAAGTCGACGTTAGAAGATCTAGGTCGTGCTAAGCGCGTAGTCATCAGCAAAGATAACACCACTATTATTGACGGCGTAGGTGAAGTTGCGGCCATTGAAGGTCGAGTGGCACAAATTCGTCAACAAATTGAAGACTCATCTTCAGATTACGACAAAGAAAAACTGCAAGAGCGCGTTGCTAAATTAGCTGGCGGTGTAGCGGTGATTAAAGTCGGTGCTGCGACTGAAATGGAAATGAAAGAAAAGAAAACCCGCGTAGATGATGCACTGCACGCAACCCGTGCTGCTGTAGAAGAAGGTGTGGTACCTGGCGGTGGTGTTGCCCTAGTGCGTGCTGCTAGCAAGATTGGCGAGCTCGTTGGCGACAACGAAGACCAAAACGTGGGTATTAAAGTAGCTCTACGTGCAATGGAAGCGCCGTTACGCCAAATTGTTACCAACGCGGGTGAAGAGGCTTCAGTTGTGGTTTCTAACGTCAAAGCGGGTGAAGGTAACTACGGCTATAACGCCGGTAATGACACCTACAATGATATGCTAGAGATGGGTATTTTGGATCCCACTAAGGTGACGCGTTCTGCACTGCAGTTTGCCGCCTCTGTTGCCGGTCTGATGATTACCACAGAAGCCATGGTGACTGATTTACCACAAAAAGAAGCTCCTGCTATGCCTGATATGGGCGGCATGGGTGGAATGGGCGGCATGATGTAATTTAGTTACCTTATGCTACGGGGGATCCCGCAGCCTAACTATAAAAAAACCGGGCCAGATGGCCCGGTTTTTTGTTGGCTTAATGACTTAATGCTATAGTCTAGGGTTGAAGTGTAAAGGGCCTCGTTGTTGCTACTACACTGAACGGTATAAGGAATTAAGTATGAAGCAGCTTGCTGGAATTCTCATTCTATTGTGCTCGTGGCAAGCCCTTGCCAGTGCCGAGCCTGTGGTACTTACCGTATATGGTGATATTGAGCTCAATGAGCAAAAATACAACCGACTTGATTTTACTCTCAGTGAATTACAAGCGTTTGCACAAGCCGATATCACCACCTCCCACCCTTGGTCTAGTGAGCAGCGCGGTTATCATGGTGTAGATATCAATAACTTATTTGAGGTGTTATTTAGCCAACAAAAAGTGTTGAGTTTTCAGCTAGAAGCCCTTAATGATTTCGGCATGACTATTAATTGGCAAAAAATTGCTCCTTACTCGCCTATTTTAGCGTGGCAAGAAAATCAACGCACAATGAGCTTACGCAACAAAGGCCCCTTATGGTTGATGCTGCCTTTTGATCAAGTGCCCAAAGTAAAACAAGCCGACTTTTTACATTTTATGGTATGGCAGCTTAGGGTCATGCGTGTGCATTCGGAGCCAGAATGAAGCGCATATTTTCTTCTTATCCCCGCATCGATGGCCAATATGGGCGAGTGCATCCCTTTAAATTTTTGTTGGGGGGCTGTTTGCTGCTGATTATTTTTTGGTTGGGCAGTTACGCAACTCGTACCTTAATAGATATTCGCCAACACAACAGTCTACTTGAGCATCGTACCTATGAAGTGCCTTGGTCTTTGATGCAGTTACAGTTAGAAGTAGGGCGGTTTTTAGATGCGGTGCGCCTGCGCCATGCTAATGCGATTAGTCAGCAAGAGTTTATGTTGCGTTATGATATTTTATGGAGCCGAACCCCCATATTATTAAGTAGTCAGTTTAAAAACACCTTAAGTGACAGGCCTGACTTATGGCTATTGATCCGCCAAATTCATGAGCGGGTGCGTTCTTTAGAGCAAGCAGTGCAAACATTAGAGCCTGATAGCCGTCGCTATTTACTGATATTGACCGAACTTAGCCCATATCTTGAGCCATTATCGCGTACCGTGACGGCTACCATGTTGGATAACGTTCGCTTTTATGCTGAATATGATCAGGCTTATCACCAGCTAGGTAAACAACTTTATCAACAAATTATTGGGCTATTTGTAGCGCTAATTACCTTATTGTTGGTGTTGTTTAGAGAGTTAAGGCGCTACTGGCAATTACAACAGCAAGACCCTTTAACAGGGCTGCCCAATCGGTTTGCATTACAGCGCCATGTTGCCCCTATGATTGAACAGAGCCTGCCTTTTAGCTTGACCTTGTTAGAGTTGAAAGACTTTCGTAAGCATCACCATCGTTTTGGTTACGAAGTGGCTGATAAACTGTTTCAAGAGTGTGGCCGCCGATTACAAGCCTGTTTACAGCCCAATGAGTACATTGCCCAACCCGACCAAGGCCGTGTGCTGGTCTTAGGGAGGGGAGTGGTTGAATTAGAAGAAGCACGGGCGCAGATGTCGCGTTTTCGTCAAGCCTTAACAGATAAAGCCACCATTGATGAGTGTCATTTTTATATGGAGCCAATGATGGGGGGGGTACTTTACCCGGCGGATGCAGATAATTTTATTGATTTACTCGCACGAGGGGAGTTTGCCCTAGAGTTGTGTAAGCAAAAAAATGCACCGTATGTATTTTTTGACCCTTCATTATTGAAAGAAATTTCGCGTCGCCAGCAACTCGCCAAAGATTTGTCTGCCGCTATTGATAGTAATAATCTCACGCTACGCTTGCAGCCTATCGTGCAATGGCCCAGCCAACAATGCATCGGGCTGCAAGCACTCAGTAGTTGGCACCATCCTCATTTTGGCATTATATCTCCCCCAGAGTTATTGCGTGTGGCAGAACAATATCAGCGTGCTGAGCGCCTGATTGTGTGGACGCTGCAAGCTGCTTGTTCACAGTTTTCCAGTTGGCAACATCATCATCTGTTTATTAGTATCACGCTGCCGGCTGCCATCTTTAGAGTGGGCATTGAGCAAACGCTGCTTCACCTATTAGCGCAGCAAAACATGAACCCAAGTACATTAATAGTAGAAGTAAACGAAAGCATTGCCATGGAAAACCTTCGTGAAACGATGGAGGTAATGAACCGTTTACGTGTAGCAGGAATACGCATTATATTGACCGAGTTTGGTACTGGGTGCTCTGCTGTCGGACAAGTATCTCAACTGCCCCTTAATTGGTTGCAGCTTGATCCGCTTGCTTGCAGTGGTATAGAGCACTCAGGAGAGCCACGCCATCAATTAGACATTTTGTTCTCAACTGCGGACGTATTGCGGTTACCTTTAATATGCTCTGGTGTTGATCAAGTAAGCACATTAAGCACCTTAGAGGCTATCCGCAGCCCTTTGTTAATACAAGGTGATGCTGTGTGCTCACCTTTGTTATTGAATGAAATTACAGAGTGGTTAGATACCGTGCCAAGCACAGACTTTAATAAAGACCCTAAAATTAGAAATACTGAACAGTCAGATAAAATAGCAGTAGAGTAAACATGGCCTGTGCTAATGGACAGTAGCTAGCCGTTAGAGTGCATTGATAGCTTTAAGCTATTAAAATAATAGATAGTAATGACTTAACTAATGAGTGCTAGCTAGGCATACTAAACCCATGCCAACGAAGTAGCAGAAAATGATGCTACATCATACGTCTTATCCAAGGAGTTATTTATGTTGCAAGATAAAACTGGTCAAGCTATTCCCGACGTGACGTTTAGAACACGCCAAGGCGAAGACTGGGTTGATGTTAGCACCCGCGATATTTTTAAGGGCAAAACCGTAGTGGTATTCTCATTACCTGGCGCTTTTACCCCCACTTGTTCTTCTACTCACCTACCTCGTTATAACGAGCTTGCCTCGGTATTAGCCGAGAATGGTGTAGACGACATAGTCTGTTTAAGTGTTAACGATACTTTTGTCATGAACGCATGGTTAGCCGACCAAGAAGCTGGCAATATTCGGGTGTTACCTGATGGTAACGGTGAGTTTACTGATGGCATGGGAATGCTTGTTGACAAACAAGACCTTGGTTTTGGTAAGCGCTCTTGGCGTTACTCTATGCTGGTAAAAGACGGCATTATTGAAAAAATGTTTATTGAGCCCAACAAGCCTGGCGACCCTTTTGAAGTGTCAGATGCTGATACTATGCTGGCCTATATTAATCCCAAAGCGCTTAAGCCATCAGCCATTAGTGTTTTTACCAAACTTGGCTGCCCTTTCTGTGTGCGTGCCAAGCAGGCATTAAACGATAAAAATATCGCTTTCCAAGAAGTCGTGTTAGGGAAGGATATTAGTAGTACAACGCTAAAAGCGGTGTCTGGGCGCAGTACAGTGCCGCAAATTTTTATTGATGGCCAGCATATTGGCGGCAGTGAAGAACTAACAGAATATCTAGCGTAAATATTCAACACACATGAGCTAGCGAATGAAACAGCGCGGGTTATCTAACTCGCGCTGTTTTGTTTATAGTGCGTCATAGTAGGGTATAGGGGTGTGGCGCTGGTTTAAAGCATCAAGGAGGCACAGTGAATTTACGAGATCTTGAGTATTTAGTGGCTTTATCGCAAGAGCGTCACTTTCGCAAAGCAGCAGAAAAGTGCTTTGTGAGCCAGCCCACCTTAAGCGGGCAATTGCGCAAATTAGAAGACGAGTTAGAGGTGTTGCTCATTGAACGCACCTCACGGACAGTGTTATTTACCCCAGCAGGAGATGCCATTACGGCACAGGCAAAGCGGATACTAGCTGAAACTAAAGAATTAAAAGATATCGCTCGCACCTTTACTGAACCCATGTCTGGGGATATGCATATCGGGCTAATTCCTACTGTGGGCCCTTATTTATTGCCGCATATCATTCCCCTGTTTAAGCAGCATTTCCCTGAATTACAATTATATTTATACGAAGCACAAACTCACACTTTGCTTAAACAACTGGCCGATGGTGATCTCGATTGCTTGATATTAGCCGAGCTCGACAATATGGACAGCTTTAGTTCTTTAGCTCTTTATAATGAGCCCATGGTGCTGGCGCTGCCTTGTGATCATGCCTGGGCACAGCGGCCCCATATTGGCTTAAGTGAATTACAAGGTGAAAAGTTACTCATGTTAGAAGATGGTCATTGCCTGCGAGATCAAGCCATGGGCTTTTGTTTTGCGGCAGGCATTGGCGAAGATAAGCACTTTAAAGGTACCAGCTTAGAAACTCTGCGTAACATGGTTGCAGCAGGCTCGGGGTTAACACTAATGCCCCAAATGGCCACCGAGCCTCAACAAACCAATGGCGGCGTTTGCTATGTTCCTGTTATTGATCCCGAGCCCAAGCGCACTATTAGTTTGCTACACAGAGTAAACTCAGTGCGCCGCCCCTGTTTTAATGAAGTAGCTAAAGTGATTAAGAACAGTGTTGAGCTTGATCACCTCGCAAATAGAAAAAAGCGCTAGCCTAATACCAACCTACCCCGAGCACAGGGTCGAATTTATTCGACCTCTTTAGATCTTGCTATGGTTTTTAGTTGATAGAAATCGACTCTACAGAGCCATAAAACCTGATCGGTTAGTTTTCCAAACACCCTCAACTTAGCATGGTATAGAGGAGGGTGCTTTAGCCTAGCGCTGTTATTTATTGTTAAAACAAATCATCGGTTACGCTGGTGCCACCAAAAGTTTGATTAGCACTGGGCGAGCTGTAATGTTTAGGTTCTGACCCGCTCACAAAATACTCAGAAAACCCCTTGCCACGACTCAATAAACCGTTGCCAGTATCAATAGTGGCACGGGTTAAACTGGCGGGTACAGTCCATTCTTGCTCTGGGTCGTCTTGTAGGGCGACTTGCATATAGTCTGCCCAAATGGGGAGTGCTGTACTGCCACCAAACTCTCCCCCAGCCACTTGGCTTGAATCTAAGTTAGCATTATGACGAGTGCGACCTAGCGGCCGGCCAAAGTCATCAAATCCTACCCAAGCGGTGGCTACTCTATGAGGGTTAAACCCTGAAAACCAAGCGTCACGAGAGTCGTTAGTGGTGCCGGTTTTTCCTGCAATATCGCGTCTTTTAAGTGCTCGCAGCGCGCGCCAACCTGTGCCATTCCAATGCTTACCATTCGTGGTGCCTCCCACAATAGCGGAGTTAAGTGCTTGGCTGACTAAAAAGGCATTTTCTTCACTGATTACCGGCGTGGCTATGGGGTTGGCCTCGTACAATATTACTCCATTTGAGTCTTCTATGCGTTGCACCACAAAAGGTGTGACCCTATTGCCACCATTTGCGAGTGCCGCATAACCGGTCACCATTTGTAAGGGCGTGGCAGAAGGGGAGCCTAATGCCAAACTGTCGGTAGCGGGGATTTGTTCAGTATCAAATCCTAAATCGTTAAGGCGTTGCATGGCTGCAGGAATACCGGCTTCGCGGAGTAGGCGAATAGAGACCACGTTTTTAGAGCGAGCTAACGCTTCACGAACACGAATAGGGCCATCGTACACATTAGGCGAATTACGCGGCTTCCAGCTATTACCACTGCCGGCATCCCAGTGGTTAATGGGGGCATCATTGACCATGCTAGCAAGAGTAAAGCCGCTATCAAGTGCTGTTGAGTAAATAAAAGGTTTGATGTTTGAGCCCATTTGCCGCTCTGCTTGTTGGGCTCGGTTAAACTTATTTAAACTAAAGTTGAAGCCACCTACCAATGAGGTGATGGCGCCATTACTAGGGTCTAATGCCACGAGCGCACCGTTAATATCGGGTAATTGCGCTAACATCCAGCTTTCATTTTGTGGGCGTACCCAAATTTGTTCCCCTGGGGCGAGGGCATCTGTGGCTTTTTTAAGGGCATGACCTTGGCGGCTATCTGAAAGATAAGCTCGAGCCCATTTAATCCCATCCCAATCGAGGGTGACGTCGCCAATCTCTTTAATCAAAACTGTCGCGCTACGATCAGTCACTTGAGTGACCACTGCGGGAATTAAAGGCCAGTAGCTCGGTTGCTCAGCTAAATGAGCTTCAATTTCGGTATGACTCCAAGGAGAGTCTTGCCATAATTGTGCGCTTGCCCCTCTATAGCCGTGGCGCAAGTCATAACCTAATAAGCCATCTATTAGCGCCTTAGTACCGGCTTGCTGCTCGTCTGACGCAACTGTAGTGTAAACGTTTAATCCTTGGGTATAAGCTTTTTCACCAAACATATTTAACGCAAATTGATGGGCCATCTCAGCCAAATAAGGTGCGCTTAAGGTGATTTCTGCTCCGTGGTAGCGGGCAGCAACCGGTTCTGCCATGGCGTCATTGTATTGTTGGCGATTAATTTTATTGGTTTCTAACATGCGCCCTAATACGACGGCTCTACGCTGACCGGCACGCTCAGGGTGACTAATGGGGTTAAGCGCAGAAGGCGCCTTTGGTAAACCAGCAATCATGGCTGCTTCGGCCAAGGTTAAGTCTCCCAGTTCTTTACCATAATATACCTGTGCAGCAGCCCCCACGCCATGAGAGCGATGCCCAAGTGCAATTTTATTTAAATATAACGACAACACTTCATCTTTACTTAATAAAGACTCAATATGCAGGGCAATAAATATTTCTTTGATTTTACGAATAATGGTTTTTTCACGAGTTAAAAAGAAATTTCTCGCCACTTGTTGGGTAATAGTACTGGCCCCTTGGCGCTTTTCACCCGTAGTAATCCACACCATAGCCGCACGACTAATACCGATAGGGTCAATGCCAGGATGTTCATAAAAGCGGGTATCTTCGGTAGCCAAAAAAGCATCAATAAGCACATCAGGCATATGGTTAATATCAATGGGCGTTCTGCGTTGTTCACCATATTGTGAGATAAGCTCGCCGTCGTTACTCAGTATCCGCATCGGGGTTTCTAGGCGAATATCTTTTAGTTCAGCTACATCAGGCAGCTCGGGCTTTACTTGTTGGTAGAGCACAAATATAGCGGCCACACCGCACAATGCTAACAATAAGCCTAATAAGAACAGGCGAACTAGCCATTTAACCATGAAATATTAATCCAGAATAATTAAAGCTGATTTAGTCTGCCAGTATATCCTGTATCGGTAGGGTTATTCGAGCGCTTTATCTTTATATGAAAAATAGACTCCCCCACAACGCGACTCCGACTATGCTTAATAGTATCACCTCACATTGCACGGATGCTTATGTTGAGAGAAATGTTCATCGCCACGTTTAGGCCCAGTTCAGCAAGCCATACGGTTATTGGTATCGACTTTGGTTGTCATTATATTAAAGCATTAGCTCTAACACACCACACCAATAAGATTAAGCTTGAGGGAATAGCCAGTGTTGCCACGCCACCTGGTGCCATTATTGATTATCAAGTCTACCCAATACCGCCTTTAATTGAAGCGCTGAAACTATTAAAGACATCGTTAAACATTCGTTCTAGGCAAGTTGTGACTGCGCTAAGCGGCAGTAGTGTAACCACCAAGGTAGTGCATGTTCCTGCGTTATTTACTGGTGACGTGCTGGCGCTGCACATGCAGCAAGAAGCCTTGCAGCACCTTGCTTCAGAACTTGATGAAATTAGCCTTGACTATGAAGTGCTTGGGCCAAGTGAACCGTCGGCTGAGCGCAACAAGGTACTATTAAGCGTTGCCCGCACTGAGCATATTCAAGCCAGAGTAGATGTACTACGCCAAGTGGGTTGGCAAACTAAAATTGTTGATATTGGCAGTCATGCATTAGCTAGAGCAGTCGCTTTTTTATGGCCTGAGTGCCTAGCGTTGCGCATTGCAGTGCTAGATATAGGAGCACACAGTATGACTTTTACTGTATTGGAACAAGGTGAGGTCATCCATCATCGTTTGCAGTCTTTGGTGAGCGATACAGCTTTATCTTTGGCGGACTCTCCTGTTTTTGCAGCGCAAAGTGCAGAGCTAATTGTGCAGCAGGTTCAGCGTAATATACAGCTGTATTGCAGCCACACAGGGCATGAACCGCCGGCGCAATGTTGTTTGTTTGGCGGAGATCCCGCACTCCCCTTGTTAGCAGAGCAACTCACAGAAGAGCTATCAGTCTGTGTTATGCAGGCTGATTTTTCTCATGTGTTTGATATGAACCATCATCAAGGCGTTCAGGTCTCGACTTATGGGACTGCGCTTGGGTTGGCGTTACGCCGTGGTGTGCCATGTCGAATATAAATTTATTGCCGTGGCGACAGCAATTACAAGCCAAACAAAAGCGGCATTTTATGCTGCAATTAGGTGTTGCGTGCTTACTGAGTTTAGCCCTGCTGATGCTGGCTTATAGCCATGTTAAGCAAGCAGCACAGGCTCAACAACAGCACAACATAAGATTACAAACGGCGAGCACCCAGCTAGATAGTACATTAGGCACCATAGAGCAGCTACGTCAGCAACAACACGCATTGCACACCAAGATCCAGGTGATTGATAAGCTGCAACAACAGCGGCATCTACCTGTGCAATTGTTTAATCAGCTACCAAACTGGATCTCTGATGATGTGCACTTAGATGATGTGCATTTATCAGACAAAGGAGTGGTGATAAGTGGTCAAGCCCAAACACACAGTTCACTAGCACTTATGATTGAACAAATAGAAGGCAGTCATTGGCTTAATCAGCCTAGGCTTAGTGTGAGCGCGACTGACGATGCTACTGCAGGCTCTGGGCTCCCATTTATATTGCAATTAAATATAAGAAACCTTAGCAAAGCCGGTGACGAATGACGTTCAGTGGGTGATAGGAGGAAGCCATGAAATGGTCATTAAGCGAACTTGAATTAAAGCAGGTAGCGCACTGGCCGGCTGCAGCTAAAGCGTTACTGTTTGTGATACTGGTCACTGCATTATGCCTAGCGGGTAGTTACTTTTTTATTGCACAGCAGTGGGCATTATTACGACAAGCGCAGCAGCAAAATATAGCGCTCACTCCCGTAGTGATGCAAAAAAAAGCCATGGCCGAAAGTTTACCCGCTTATCAGCAACGCGCAGCACAGCTCGTGCAACAAGAACTTCGGCTACTACAGCGGCTACCCGCTCAGCAATATAGCGCCCAGGTACTGCACGATATTAGCACTTTGGCTCAACAGCATCGCCTTACCATAACCCATGTGCAGTGGGAAAAAGAGCAACCTTTATCACAGCATCATTTACCTGACCAACGTCAGCCCAGCGTGGTAAGCACATCTTCAAAAAAAGCAGGCCCAACAAAGCTGTTGCTGCGCATTAGCACTCAAGGGCAGTACCATCAACTGGGGCAGTTTGTTGCAGCGCTATCAGCCTTGCCGCGCATTGTGCTTATCGACAGCCTTACACTCTCGAGGCCTCAGGCTCAGGCGAGTGTTGCGCCATTGAACATGGAGTTGTTAACCAGCACTTACACCTATCCGGTAATGGAGGCTACAGACTCACGATGACATTGCCTTTTTATCAGCGAATATTCATGCGTCTTTTTGTGTTAACCGCCGCTGGGCTACTGGTTGTAAGTTGCCATAAACCAGTTGACCCTCAGGGCGCGAACACTGAGCCTGCGTCCCGCCAGTATATGCCTACGGCGTTGTCTGATCCTCACCCATACCAAGCTCCAAGCTACCATGCTCTATTAGCACGCGACCCTTTTGTTTCTGTTGGTCCTCAAGTTATAGCTGTACAGCCGCAACCACCTGTTGAGCCTAGCGCAAAACTTGGGTGTGAGCCTAAATTCCGGCCACAAAATATAGCCCAAACTTGGGCGCTGCGTGCGACCTTTAATGGGGGGCCTCGCCCCTCAGCACTGATTGATATTCCAAATACTGGCATCATCAGCACTCGTGTTGGTCAACAACTGATCACGCAAGCAACCCATAGCCAAAGTCAGCCCCCACAGGCTGAGCAGATAGAAGTGTTGGCCATAAAAAGTCAACAGGTGATATTAAAGCACCTGCAAGGGGTAGGGTCAGATTGCCTTCACACCGAGAGGGTCACCCTAAACTTATATGATTAAAGCCTGCACAAAGCTATTGGCTGTCAGTTAAGCGGTATTTTATAGCTTATCTAATACACCGGTAGTCAGGCTCTGTTTTTACTTAATATGACAACTTGAGTTGATTATCTGGGCTTCCCCCCGTATTGTGCATCACAGTATGTGTATCCTAATATCCTTGGCACTTTATCGCTGTTAGTCAAATCAGGTGATAAAAAGCTAAGTTGATCATCAAACAGACCAGTAACGGGAAGGCGGACGCGAAGCAAAGTGGCGAATAATCATCTCGCTCAAGGCTTCTTTGACCCTTAACGAAGGGTTGTCCTTGCCAGCGACTGACTCAGTTGCGATAATTCGGCGTCCAATTTCAAAAGTGAAGGTTAGATTCATCGTCGACCCTGCGGTGTTCGTGGGGCGCATTTGTTTGTGAGAATTTCGTGTAAATGGCTGAGAAACGCAATATATTCCTAGTAGGGCCTATGGGTGCGGGCAAGAGCACCATTGGTAAATACCTAGCGCAGCAACTGCATATGGAGTTTTATGACTCTGATCATGAAATTGAGCGCCGTACTGGTGCCGATATCAGCTGGGTATTCGATGTAGAAGGCGAAGAGGGCTTTCGCGAACGCGAAGAAAAAGTCATCAACGACCTAAGTGAGTTACAAGGCATTGTTCTTGCCACCGGCGGCGGTTCTATTAAAAGTAAAGAGAGTCGTAATCGGTTATCTGCGCGCGGCATCGTTGTTTATTTAGAAACACCAGTAGAAAAACAGCTGGCGCGAGTGCAAAAAGATAAACGCCGCCCATTGCTACAAACTGAAGAGTCACCCGAAGAGGTGTTAAAGCGTTTGGCAGCAGAGCGCAACGAGCTATACCAAGAAATAGCCGACTATGTAGTGCGTACCGATGAACAAGGCGCCAAGTTGGTGGCCAATCACATCGCCGACTTAATTGGCCTGTAACGGATAAGAAGCCCATGGAAAGGTTAACCGTAAATTTGGGGGAGCGTAGCTATCCCATTATTATTGCCGAGCAACTCTTAACGCAGGGTGAACTGCTGCGTAATGCAGTGCAAGGCAGTAAGGTGTTAGTGGTCACCAATGACGTGGTAGCACCGTTATATTTAGACGCCTTATTGGCTGCTCTAGCACCTTTGCAGGTTGAGTCTTTGGTATTACCCGATGGTGAGCAATTTAAAAACCTAGACACTTTTAATCAGGTGATGGGGACCTTACTGGCGGGTAATCACGGTCGGGACACCACTCTTATTGCTTTAGGTGGGGGGGTGATCGGGGATTTAACGGGGTTTGCTGCAGCTTGTTATCAACGTGGGGTGCCCTTTATTCAAGTGCCTACTACGTTGCTGGCACAAGTTGATTCCTCGGTGGGCGGCAAAACGGCGGTAAACCACCCCTTGGGTAAAAATATGATTGGGGCTTTTTATCAGCCACAATTAGTGTTGATAGATACAGTGTGTTTAAAGACACTTCCCGAGCGTGAGTTTTCAGCAGGTCTGGCAGAAGTTATTAAATACGGCATTATTTGGGATGCTGATTTTTTTGCTTGGTTGGAGCAAAATATTGAACGCCTCCAACAGCTTGATGGCAGCGCGCTGAGCTATGCGATTCGCCGATGCTGCGAAATTAAAGCCGATATGGTGGCCAGCGACGAGCGAGAGCAGGGGGTACGTGCACTATTAAATTTAGGTCACACCTTCGGTCACGCCATAGAAGCAGAAATGGGCTATGGCAACTGGCTACATGGTGAAGCTGTGAGTGCGGGCACTATGCAAGCATGTCTCACTGCAAAGCTGCGTGGTGAGATGACTGATGCTGATATCGCTCGGGTAGAAAACCTTTTTATTAAAGCCAAGCTGCCGATAACAGGCCCAGCGATAATGAGCTTAAGTCAATATTTGCCGCACATGATGCGTGATAAAAAAGTATTGGCTGGGCAATTACGACTGGTGTTACCCATGGGGATTGGCCGTGCTCAGGTAGTGAGTGATGTGACCGAAGCACAGCTGGCCCAGGTGGTGTCGGAAACCACGCCGTGACCGATACGGTAACCCCGCCTTATTCATCTTTGCAGCAGTTGCTAGCGCGGCTGCTGCACTTGTCTCGTCTCGACACCGACTTTGTTTTACTCACAGGCCCTGTTGGGGCGGGCAAATCCTACCTAGCACAGCAATTAGTTGAGCAAACCATGTTAATGCAGCCGACAGTGCTGGATGCTAAAGCGCTTAACAGTCACCCTCGTTTTCGTCATGCTTTGCTGAGTCATTGGTTTCCTACTGCTATTTTTGATGCAGAAGAGCCATTAGCGAACTCAATGGAAAGATTACTGCCTGATAGTTTATATAAACGCTTAGTGGTGGTGGACAATAGTGCTTGGCTAACGGATATTTTATTGCAAGAATTGGTGCAGTTATACACCAGCTTGCCGTCAGCTGTTCGCCCTTTTATGCTGTTAGTGGGAGAAGCTGAATGGGCGGACCAGGTTCGTAAGCAGTTGGATGCTGGTATGCTAGCTAATCTGTTAGAAGTAGAAGTGCCATCGCTAACACTTACTGATCAGCAAGGTCTACAGCAGGCACTAAAACGACAGTCCCCTTTAAATACCCACCCAGAGGCTCAATCTCCCGGTGAGGTCATTGAGACTACGGAGCCAAAGATGAACATCGAACATTACCGCCAACTATTAGCTCAAAAGTCAGTAAAAATACTGTTAACAGTTCTTATTGTCGTGCTGTTGCTGATTGTTATTGTCAGTCTGCTACCGAGTTCAACACAATCTGATACTCAAATAACCCCACCATTTGAACAAGACCAAACGGCTCTGCCGCAGCCGGTGCCTAATGATAGTAACCCCGTCACCACTAACCCTGAACTGCCTACAAACAATGCCGATCAGGGGCGTGCCGTGGTACAAGAGTGGCCAACAGAAACCTTGCCAGAGACGCCCACTATCACCACAAGTGATGCGCCAACGCGAGACGATAGCAGTAAAGAGCGAGTGGTCATTGAAGATGATGTAGTAAGTCAGCTTATGGAACGAGAAGCGCTCACACAGCAACCGGCTAAAGCGCAACCGGCGGCTAAACCCAAGCCAAGCAAGTCTGCTCCAGCTGCTAAGGCAAGCTTAGGAACAGTTGCAAACCTCATGCAAAAGTCGTCACAGCGTTATACCTTGCAGCTAATGGCTGGGCGTAATAAACCGGTATTAGAGGCGTTAGCAGCCAAGCATAACTTAAGTCCAGCTTGGGTTTATCCACGCACGATGAACGGCGAGGCATGGTTTGTATTAGTACAAGGTGATTACCTTTCAGCCAACCATGCTCGTAACGCGATTAAGGGCTTGGCATCAGAGTTACAAGAAGCCAAACCTTGGCCTAAACCTTTTGCTCAAGTACAAGACGAAGTGAAGTAAGGAAGCGCCTAGCGCAAACCGACTGCTGTACGCTATACGTCGACCGCTGTACGAAAAAATCAAAACCGGTGTTTTTCTTTAACGTAAGGCGTACAGCGTTAAACGTATAGCGTTGTTTTCGTAAGATGTAGAGGCCGCTTTAGCTGGCCGGTGGCGCTTGACCTGCACCACGTGAAGCGTAGGTGTTTTTTAGCTAGGCGCTTGGTGCCAGGCGCTCGGCGCTGCCCTTAACCACTAGCCATCACAGTGGCTAATGGTTACAATGCGCGCCCCTTATCGGTTCGGCTTTAATGACAACAATGACTAAAACTCGAGCATTTTTAAAATGGGCTGGCGGTAAGTACGGCCTCATAGAGAGTATTAATCAACGGTTGCCCGAAGCCCGAGAGCTTGTTGAGCCTTTTATGGGAGCGGGCTCAGTTTTTTTAAATTCCGATTTTGAATCTTATCTACTTGCTGATATTAACGCGGATCTTATTCATCTCTATCAGCTACTAAAAAGTCAGCCAGATGTCTTTATCCGTGAAGCTGCAACTCTATTTACCCCCTGCAATAATGCCAAAGACGCTTACTACAATCACCGCATTGCCTTTAATCAAGAGCATGATCGCTTTCGACGTGCGTTATTGTTTTTATACCTTAATCGTCATGGCTACAACGGCCTATGCCGTTATAATAAAAGTGGCGGCTTTAACGTCCCGTTTGGCTCCTATAAAAAGCCGTATTTCCCTGAAAAAGAACTGTGGTTTTTTGCCGAGAAAGCTCAAAAAGCCACCTTTGTCTGCCAAGGGTACGACCAAGTGTTTGCCCAAGCTAAGCCTGATCAAGTGTTTTACTGTGATCCGCCATACGCCCCCTTGTCTACAACCGGCTTTACTACCTACGCCGCTAATGGATTTACCTTAGATGACCAAGCCATTCTTGCCCGTCTAGCCCGAAAGGCTGCAAGTGCGGGTATACCTGTGCTGGTAAGCAATCACGATATCCCCCTAACTCGTGAGCTCTATCGCGGCGCCGACTTACAAGTGGTGTCGGTTAAGCGCACCATCAGTCGCAACACAGACAACCGCAAAAAAGTAGATGAACTGCTAGCCTTGTTTAAAGGTTAACAACCGCACCCAGTACCAAGTGGGAGCCGACCGCTGAGCGCTATATGTCGAGCGGTGT
The DNA here is from genome assembly GCF_052084945.1 of Oceanisphaera sp. Classification (NCBI taxonomy): domain Bacteria; kingdom Pseudomonadati; phylum Pseudomonadota; class Gammaproteobacteria; order Aeromonadales; family Aeromonadaceae; genus Oceanisphaera; species Oceanisphaera sp. The sequence goes on along the minus strand of NZ_JBQDEX010000030.1, from coordinate 143 downwards.
ACGAAAAAATCAAAACCGGTGTTTTTCTTTAACGTAATACCAATCTAAGTAAAAATGTGATCTGATTTAAAGCTGGATCTAGAGGAAGCAGAGTCACCTTCCACGACACGCCATAAACCCATCCATGGGGGCTCGGGAAATGC
>NZ_JBQDEX010000029.1:6437-23629 GCF_052084945.1 Oceanisphaera sp. | reverse complement strand
TACGAACCTGAAGGATGGATTGCCACGCTGCGCTCGCAATGACCGAGGCTTTAAGCTTGGTGCTGGGCGCTGTTTTTTAGTATTTATTTGCGATAAATAAGGAAGCTCAATGAAAGTGTTTCGCTTAACATTAGTACTAGCAACCTCTATAGCAGTGGCTGCTTGTAGTATGCCCAACCCTTACTCTTCACAGCCGGCGCCGGTTACCCCCGCCGACCCTGTGCCCCCTAGTCAACCGACGCCTCAGACGCTTCCTCCTACCATTGAGATGCCCACGGCGCCGCCTAGTCCGGTGCCTGACGTGCGCAATGCCAGTGTGGAACGTTTGGTAGATGGGCTGGCTAATCGCCTTAAAGGCAGTGCGGCACTGAGTGAGGTAGCCGGTCCGGTGTTATTAAATCCGATTCGAAATAATGCTGGTAGCCCCGTGGATACTCAAGGCTTAACGGCCCGGTTGCGCACCAATTTAAGTGGGCAACTTCACTTTGCTGATGGCGCTAAAGTCAGCCAATTGCGCCAGCAACTTGCCTACCAAGGGGGGCGAGCAGACATGGCCTCGTTAGTACGCCTAGGTAAACAAAGTGGGGCCGATTATTTATTATCCACTGAGCTTTCTCGCAGTGGCAGCACCATTAAACTACAAGGGCAGCTGATGGAGTTGGCCAGTGGTGAATTATTGTGGTCAGCTCAGGTGAGTGGTCAATAACTCAGTGTCTGATGCCTTGTTGGGGTTATTGCCGTCGCATTTTAGAGGGCAATTAACGCCGCTAACCGGCGGTTATACCAACCGATGCTGGAAATTAGAGACTCATCACGGGACTTATTGGTTACGACAGGGTAACCCTTATACTCTGGCATTGGGGATTAATAGAGAGCAGGAGCTGCGTGTACATCAGGCGGCAGCCGAAGCGGGGCTTGCTCCTCAGCTGCACTTTGCCAACCCTCAACAAGGCCTCTTGCTACTAGATTGGTTAACAGAGCCAGATTGGCAGCAAAAGCCAAGAGATATGTCGTGCCTCGCCCAGCAAGTTGCACACTTGCACCAGTTACATGCTGATGTGCCGGTACTCGATATCGCCGACCAAGCGGCACACTATTGTGCCAAGTTACAGCCGTTATCCCCAGAGCTTGCGCATTATGCTGCGTGTTTTACTCAAGCTGATTTAAACCTGCCTTTTCAGCCTGTATTGTGTCATCACGATATTAATGCTGCCAATGTGATGGGCAATCGTCCTTGGTTATTAGACTGGGAATATGCAGCCTACGGTGATGCCGCTTTTGAATTAGCGGTAATAAGTGATAGCTTTTCGCTAGATACAGCCCAGCAACAGGCCTTGTTAACGGCTTATAATCATGCCGGTGGCCAAGTGAGTGATGTGCGTTTTCAGGCGCGCTTGCCTTGGGTGCACTGGCTCACCGCCTTATGGGCTGCACTGCAATATCAACAAACCGCCAATGCAGAATATGCAAAAATGCAACAACAAGCGTTAATTAAGTTAGAGGTAATATGCTCAGAACGGTAAGTTTGAAGCTGGAAGAAAAGAGCTAGATTGCCGCGTAACACAGGGTGAATACCTTGGTAGGGTCGAATTTATTCGACCGTTTTTAAGCCGTGCAATGGTTATTGGTCGACTGAAGCATTACTACCAGAAAACGGTAAGGCGGACGACATTTAAAGCCAACCCAAATGCCTCTTAAACACGTGCCGCTGCGCGGCACCAGCCGGCTGAAGCGGCTTCTACCAGTAAAACGGTAAAGCGGACGACACTTAAAGTTAACCCAATGCTCTCGTAGAGGCCGCTTCAGCTGGCCGATTTTGCGTAGCAAAATTAAAATCTGGCTGTAAAGGCTGTAAGACTGCAAAGAGGACCGGCTTAGATAAACCTGTGAGGTGTAAGGCGGACGTAATAAAAACCTTACAACCCTCGCCTGTTGAATGGATTGCCGCGTCGCTACGCTCCTCGCAATGACCCAGTTTTAAAGCTTGGTGCTAGGCGCTGCTTTTAGTCATTGCGAGCGAAGCGCGGCAATCTAGATCTTCTCTTCTAGCTTCCCGCTTCAAGCTATCTTTTAGCTTTTATCCGTGTATTCCGTGGCAGAGTGTTTGTCTGTTAATTCTATATTCAGCTGATATTTTATACAGTAACAACAAATTTTTGGAGTGGCTATGGGCCCCTTTATTCTTGATTTAAATGGCTATGAGCTTGACGCACAAGAGCGTGAATTATTGGCGCACCCTAGTGTGGGTGGGGTGATCTTTTTTAGCCGTAACTACCATGATCGTGAACAACTTAGCGCCTTAGTGCGCGCCATTCGTGCGGTTAAACCGGGCTTGCTGTTAACCGTGGATCACGAAGGTGGGCGAGTGCAGCGCTTTCGTGATGGCTTTTTCTCACTACCAGCGCCTGGCGCACTAGCGCAGTATCAAGGTGCTGATAAATTAAGCTTGCTAAACGACGCCGCTTGGCTCATGGCCGCTGAGTTGCTGGCCTTAGATATAGATTTAAGTTTTGCCCCTGTGCTTGATTTAGAGCGTGGCAGCGAGGTAATAGGGGATCGCAGTTTTGGTGCGGATTCGCATGATGTTATCACCCATGCGCGCGCTTATATTCAAGGTATGCACAGTGCCGGTATGGCGGCGGTGGCCAAGCACTTTCCGGGACATGGTAGTGTGCGAGCCGACTCTCATAAAGAAAGTCCCGTTGACGGGCGTGATTTTAATACCATTAGTCAGCTTGATATGGTGCCCTTTAAAACCCTGATTAGTGAGGGCTTAATACAGGGTATGATGCCGGCTCATGTTATTTATTCTGACGTTGATGATAAACCAGCGGGCTTTTCTGAAATCTGGTTAAAACAGATATTGCGCCAACAATTACAATTTAATGGCCTGATCTTTAGTGACGACTTGACCATGGAAGGAGCGGCTGTGGTGGGAGGCTATGCCGAGCGTGCCCGCCATGCACTGAATGCCGGTTGTGATCTCTTATTAGCTTGTAACCATAGAGCTGGTGCCATTGAAATTATTGACAGTTTATCGCATCACCATCAATGCAATATCAGTGCATTGCGAGGGCGCAGTAACGCCATGGGCAATGCTTTATATAACAGTGCCGACTGGCAAGCGGCCAGCCTTCGTATGCAGCGCTTTATTGCAGGCTAAGGGGGTTAAACATAAAAGTGGGTGAAGGGTGTAGCGTTTTATACAAACGAATACCAACGGCATCGTTCGCCCCTTAGTTACCAGTAAGCTTAAAGAGAGAATAGAGTCTAGTGCTATCATGCACACTTACGCGAAAGCTGTGTGAATGTAAGGTGATAGCCGTAGGTTTTATCTTTGTTTAGAGGCGGGTTAATGACGAAAATTATCGTAGTCGGTGGTGGTGCCGGTGGTCTTGAATTGGTTACCAAGTTAGGGCGTAAGCTGGGTCGTAAAGGTAAGGCCGAGGTGATGCTGGTGGATAGAAATCGTACCCATTTATGGAAGCCCCTATTACATGAAGTAGCAGCCGGCGCTATGGATGCGGGAATCGATGCCCTAAGCTATCGCTCCCATGCGCATAACCATGGCTTTAGTTTTCACTTAGGCTCATTGAGTAATATCGACCGCGAACATAAAACCATTACCTTAGGCGCCATGTTAGACGAAGGTGGGCAACCGATGTTGTCGGAGCGTACTTTAGAATACGATATTTTAGTGTTGGCTATTGGTTCAGTGTCGAATGATTTTGGTACTAAGGGCGTGAGTGAGCACTGTATTTTCTTAGACAGGCCGCAACAAGCTGAGCACTTTCACGATCAACTGATGAATCGTTTTATGCAATATGGCGAGGGAGAGTTATCGGATGATAAAGTGGACATTGCCATTGTGGGCGGCGGTGCCACTGGGGTGGAATTATCAGCTGAGCTTTATAATGCGGTAGAGCACTTAGGAGCTTATGGTTTTAAAAATTTAAGCCCCGATTGTTTACGCCTTACATTAGTGGAAGCAGGGCCACGTATTTTGCCGGCATTGCCCGATCGCATTGCTGGCATGGCGCAAAAAGAGCTGCGTGATTTAGGGGTCGATGTGCGTACTAATACCATGGTGGTGGAAGCAACCAACAAGGGGCTGATCACGAAAAATGGTGACTTGGTGCCAGCCACATTAATGGTGTGGGCGGCGGGCATAAAAGCGCCAGATTTTTTAAAAGACATTGCCGGTCTTGAGAGTAATCGTAACAATCAGCTTACCGTTAAGCCGACCTTACAAACCAGCCGCGATGAACATATTTATGTGATTGGCGATTGTGCACATTGTATGCAAGACAATGGCAAGCCAGTGCCACCTCGGGCCCAGTCTGCTCATCAAATGGCCAGTATGACGTATCTAAATATTCGTGCTCAGTTAAATAATAAGCCACTAAAGCCCTATGTTTATAAAGATCATGGCTCTTTGGTTAACCTGAGCCGTTACACGACAGTGGGCTCTTTAATGGGCAACTTAATGCGCGGTAGTATGATGGTTGAGGGGCTATTTGCTCGTACTGTGTATGTGTCTTTATATCGTATGCACCAAGTGGCATTACACGGCTATATTCGCACTGGCCTGATGATGTTAGTGGGGCGCATTAACCGCTTATTACACCCCAAACTGAAGCTTCATTAATAACATAGTGATTGGTGCTGAGGGATTAGTGACTGGTGATTAGTGATTAGTGATTAGTGATTGGTGATTGGTGATTAGTGATTAGAAGTTCTAGTCCCTGCTCCCAAGTCACCAATCCCTGATCCCGAATCCCTGCTCCCCAATCCCTATTCCTTTTTATCGTTCTCGCGGTTCATAAAGACAAAGGTGAGGTACATTTTGGTGGGCAGAGACATGGCCATGCCCACCGCAATGCAGCCGGCACTGAGTAAAATGCCTTTTACGCCCATGTTTTGGGTGTAATCACTGAAGCTAAAATAGGCACCGAGTAAAATAAGCGAAAAGCCAATGATCATCAGTGTTTTAAGTAACCGAAGCAGCTTGTTATTGGTCACCTTCATCTCCTAAGCCTAAATGCTGCACTTAGGGTAGAGCACTTATCTGAGTGAGAGCTTGATCTGCATCAGTTGGGGTCGCAAAGCTTGAGCATCATTATCGCAGGTGAGTTAAGTGTGGCTTAGCAAGACGCGCGACATTTTAACGTAAGCTTGCTCACTCTTATAAAAGCGCTCACCTTCAACTTGCATGCCAAAGCCTTGATAAAAGCCGATAGCTTCTTCTCGCGCATCACACCAAAAGTAGTCTAGTTGTGGCTGGCGCTGTAAATAGTCAAAAATGGCGTTTAATACCGCCGTGCCTATACCTTGTCCTTGAAACTCCACTAAGGTGGCGTATTTGCGTAGGCGCGCGCTGGAGCCGTCAATAAAAATGGAGGCCACACACACTAATTGGTTATTAATAAAAGCGCCAAAATGCACACCTAGCGCATCTTGTTCAAGCTGACTAAATGCGGGGGGCTTATTGGGCCACAGCACCTGATGGCGTATGGCTATTGTTTGTTGCCAGTCTATACGGCGAATATCCATATCTCACCTCTCTTTGCTAAAAAAGCTCCAGTTTAGCACTTTAACAGACAGTAATAAGCTTGAAGCTAGAAGCCGAAAGTAAAACTGAAAATAAAAATGCCGTCATGTTTTTTGTTTAGCTGACAGCTCCTCGAAGGGGGGATTGCGGCTTTCTCTATGCTGTACGACCAAACCAAAATCGTTTTGTCTTTAGTGTACGGCGTACAAGGTTAGATGTAGCGCTTTCTTTTGAAATGGATTGCTTCGTACCTCGCAATGACCCAAGCGTTGTCATTACGAGGAGTGCAACGACGCGGCAATCCAGCTAACAGGCAGCCATACGCTTTACGCCGAGCGCAGTACGAACAGTCAAAACGTTTTGTCTTTAACGTATGGCTTCAGTCGTAGCGCTTTGTGTACGGCGTACAAGGTTAGATGTAGCGCTTTCTTTTGGAATGGATTGCTTCGTACCTCGCAATGACCCAAGCGTTGTCATTGCGAGGAGTGCAACGACGCGGCAATCCAGCTAACAGGCAGCCATACGCTTTACGCCGAGCGCAGTACGAACAGTCAAAACGTTTTGTCTTTAACGTATGGCTTCAGTCGTAGCGCTTTGTGTACGGCGTACAAGGTTAGATGTAGCGCTTTCTTTTGGAATGGATTGCTTCGTACCTCGCAATGACCCAAGCGTTGTCATTGCGAGGAGTGCAACGACGCGGCAATCCAGCTAACAGGCAGCCATCGGCTTTACGCCGAGCGCGGTACGAACAGTCAAAACGTTTTGTCTTTAGCTTGCTGCTCGGCGCTGCCCTTAGGTCAATTAATCTTTCTGCACTATCTTGTGTGCTGTGCTAAACTGGCGGCCATTTTTTAATGGTCTACGTTGTCGATTATGTTAGAAGCCAGACTCTTAACTTGTGTCCGAGAAGAGCACACCTTATTTAGTGAATTATCGCTTAAGGTGATGCCTGGTGATTTAGTGCAGGTGGCCGGCCCTAATGGGGTAGGCAAAACCAGTTTATTGCGCTTACTTGCTGGCCTATCTCGCCCTTATGGGGGAGATATTTGCTGGCAGGGTGAAAACATAGAAAGCCATCGTGACGAGTACCATAAAGATTTACTCTATCTTGGCCATCAGGCCGGCATTAAACATGAGCTAACGGCCTTAGAAAACTTGGCTTTTTTTCGCCGTATGCATCATGCCCAAAGTACCGCTAACTTGTGGGATGTGCTCGCCCAAGTGGGGCTTGCTGGGCTTGAAGATCAAGTCGCCGGTCAATTATCTGCCGGGCAAAAGCGCCGAGTGGCCTTAGCGCGTTTGTGGTTGGGCGGGCCTAAGCTGTGGATTTTAGATGAACCCTTTACCGCCATTGATAAAAATGGCGTTAAAGTATTAGAGCAGCTCTTGCTCGACCATACCGCTACCGGCGGTATGGTGCTGATTACCACCCACCAAGATTTATCGCTGAGTGCCAGTCGTGCACGCACCTTAATGTTAACCCCATATCAAGAGGAGCTGGCATGAAGTCGATGTTTAGCGGCGTGTTGCGCCGTGAGCTAGTGTCAGCCTTGCGCCGACGTGGTGATATTTTAAATCCCTTGTGGTTTTTTATTATTGTGATCACCTTATTTCCGTTAGGTATAGGGCCTGATCCGGGGCAGTTAGCACGCATTGCCCCTGGCATTGTGTGGGTGGCCGCCTTGTTGTCTTCTTTATTAGCCTTAGAGCGGCTGTTTCGCGATGACTTTATTGACGGTACCTTAGAGCAACTGATGCTGATGCCCTGTCCTCTTGGAGTGTTAGTGTTAGCCAAGGTGTTGGCCCATTGGCTACTAACCGGCTTGCCTTTATTATTGTTATCGCCTTTGGTGGCGGTATTGCTGAGCCTCGACATGGTGGGCTTTAAAGCGGTGTTTTGGACCTTATTACTCGGAACGCCGATTTTAAGCCTGCTAGGTGCCATTGGAGTGGCGTTAACGGTGGGCATAGGCAAAGGTGGGGTATTACTCAGCTTATTGACTTTGCCGCTGTACATTCCGGTGTTGATATTTGCCACCTCAGCAATAGATGCAGCTACTTTAGGAGTAGCTTATAATGGGCAGCTGGCCATTTTGGCGGCCATGTTAGTCGGCAGTATTACCTTGGCGCCTTTTGCCATTGCTTCTGCATTACGAGTGAGTGTTAACTAACTCATAACTGATTGTTATAAACGGTGTTTTTACGTTATCTTAGGCCGGTTACCTTCAGTTGTATCAATAATATTAAATATAAAAAAGGTCTGTGAGCAACATGTGGAAATGGTTACATCCTTACGCTAAGCCTGAGCAAGCCTATCGATTGGCAGGCCTTTGGCTCCCTTGGTTCGCCGTATTTAGTGTGGTGTCTTTTGCTATAGGCCTGATATGGGGCTTGGCATTTACCCCCGCCGATTATCAACAAGGTGATGCCTTTCGTATTATTTACATTCATGTGCCAGCGGCCATTTTGTCGATGGGCGCCTACTCCTCGATGGCGGTGGCGGCCTTTATTGGCTTAGTGTGGCAAATTAAAACCTCCGATATGGCGGTGGCGGCCATTGCTCCTGTGGGAGCGGTGTTTACTGCCATTGCGTTATTTACTGGCGCCGCTTGGGGCAAGCCGATGTGGGGCGCTTGGTGGGTGTGGGATGCGCGTTTAACCTCAGAGCTGATTTTATTATTCTTATATTTAGGCGTGATTGCCTTATACAATGCGATTTCCGATAAAGTGTTAGCTGGGCGAGCGGCGGGTATTTTGGCCTTGGTGGGCGTGATTAACCTGCCAATTATTCACTATTCAGTGGAGTGGTGGAATACCTTGCACCAAGGGGCGAGCATTACCAAGTTTGACCGGCCCTCTATTTCTAATGAAATGCTCTGGCCCTTGCTGCTGATGATAGTGGCCTTTAGCTGCTTTTTGGGTGCCGTGACCTTAATGCGCTTGCGAAATGAGTTAATTAGACGTGAGTCTCATCGGCCTTGGGTACTTAAACTGGCGGAGAAACAACATGAAGTTTGATACTTGGTCGGCCTTTTGGGCCATGGGAGGTTATGGCTTTTATGTTTGGTTATCTTTTGGTTTTACCTTAGTGACCATGGTTGGCATTGTGATTGCTGCTATGCACACTAAAAAAAGCTTACTACGAGCCGTTACACAAAAGCAGGCTCGCGCACAACGCCGTAAGGCGGCTCAGAAGTTGGAGAATACGCTATGAATCCGAGACGTAAAAAACGTATGGCCGTACTGCTGGTCGTGGTACTGGGCTTATCATTAATGACCGGCTTAGTGCTATATGGCTTGCAGCAAAATATTGACTTGTTCTATACCCCAACCGAATTAGTAGAGGGGAAGGGCGATGATAAAATTAAGCCCCAAGTGGGTGAGCGCTTACGTATTGGTGGCATGGTAGTACCCGGTTCTGTAAGCCGTGACCAAGAAAGCTTATTGGTGAGCTTTGGTTTGGTGGATGCCGGCGGTGAAGAAGTAACAGTGGTGTTTAATGGCATTTTGCCTGACTTATTTCGTGAAGGGCAGGGCATAGTGGCGCAAGGTCATTTAGACGATGCGCGTACCATTACCGCCTTTGAAGTACTGGCTAAGCACGATGAAGAATACATGCCACCGGAAGTGGCCGATGCGCTCAAGGGAATCGAGCATGTTAAACCCGAATATACCCCTGAGCAGCTTGAAGGAAGCCGAACATGAATTCAGTTGTCGACTCCGTGAGTCAAACCCTGGGGATTGTCCCAGAAATTGGCCAATTTAGTCTTATTCTTGCTCTTGCGGCCAGTTTAATACTGAGTATTTATCCCCTATTAGGGGCCTCTCGTGGTAACACCGGCATGATGTTGCTGGCGCGTCCTTTGGCGTATGCCATGTTTGGCTTTTTAGTGGTGTCATTTGCCTGTTTAACCTGGGCCTTTATTGATCACGACTTTACTGTGCTGTATGTCGCCTCTAACTCCAACAGCTTATTGCCTCTAGAATATCGCATTTCTGCGGTGTGGGGGGCGCACGAAGGCTCCTTATTACTTTGGGTGCTAATTTTAGCCGGTTGGGCAGCCGCCGTGGCTCGTTTTAGCCGGGCCCTGCCGTTAGATGCGGTAGCTCGGGTGCTGAGTGTGATGGGCATGATAGGCGTGGGCTTTTTGCTGTTTGTGATTATTACTTCTAATCCCTTTGAGCGCACCCTGCCGTTTTTTCCGGTAGATGGTCGTGACCTTAACCCCATGCTGCAAGACCCGGGGCTTATTTTTCACCCTCCTATGCTGTATATGGGCTATGTGGGCTTGTCGGTAGCGTTTGCTTTTGCTATTGCCTCATTAATGACAGGTAAATTAGATGCCGCTTGGGCTCGTTGGTCGCGTCCTTGGACCATGGCGGCCTGGATATTTTTGACTGTGGGTATCGCGTTAGGCTCTTGGTGGGCTTATTACGAGCTAGGCTGGGGCGGCTGGTGGTTTTGGGATCCGGTAGAAAACGCCTCCTTTATGCCTTGGTTGGCAGCCACTGCCTTAATTCACTCATTGGCGGTGACTGAAAAGCGCTCCACTTTTAAGGCTTGGACGGTATTGCTGGCGATTTTGGCTTTCTCTCTGAGCTTATTGGGTACCTTTTTGGTGCGCTCTGGGGTCTTAGTGTCGGTGCATGCCTTTGCTTCTGATCCGACGCGGGGCTTATTTATTCTGATCTTCTTTATGTTGGTGGTGGGCTCCTCGTTATTGTTGTATGCCATTAAAGGTGCCGAGGTGAAAAGCCATGGTAAGCATGAGCTTGCCAGCCGCGAAAGCTTACTGTTGGGTAACAATATTATGCTAATGGCAGGCTTAGTGGTGGTGCTGGTGGGAACGATTCTTCCACTAGTGCATAAAGAGCTGGGCTTGGGCAGTATTTCGATTGGGGCGCCTTTCTTTAACAGCCTGTATGCATGGATGATTATTCCGCTGGCTTTACTGATGGGGGCTGGGCCTTTATTTCGCTGGCGCCGTCAGAAAATGAAAGAGGTTAATGGCAAATTGTTGTTTGCGCTTATTGCCAGTGCCGCCATAGGCGCCTTTTTGCCTTGGTATTTTGCTGACCATTTTGAAGTGTGGGCAGCCATTGGGCTAGGTTTAGGTGCCTTTATTACTATTACCAGTTTGCAAGAAACTTGGGTACGCGCGACTCACAGACACCGCTTTGGCAAAGGAGTGTTAAAACTGGGCAACAGCCACTGGGCGATGTTTTTAGGCCACATTGGTATGGCGGTTACCATTATTGGTATTAGCTGCACCCAGCTTTATAGCATAGAAAGAGACGTGCGCATGGCTGCGGGTGATAGCGTGACCTTTTCGGGCTATACCTTTACCTTTGAAGGCACTAAGCGCGCCGATGGCCCTAACTTTGAAGGCTTTAAAGGGGTGATTGCGGTCAGTAAAGACGGCAAAGCTTTGCCCAAATTAAAAGCTGAAAAACGTCTTTATATTGTACAGCGTATGCCAATGACAGAAGCCGCCATTAGTGCCGGTTTTACCCGAGATTTATATGCCGCTTTAGGTGAACAACTTAACGACGGCGCTTGGGCGATTCGGTTGTACTATAAGCCGTTTATTCGCTGGATTTGGTTTGGTGCTTTATTTATGGCCATTGGCGGTGTGATTGCTATTGCCGATAAGCGCTACCGTTTTGGTAGCAAAAAAGTGCAGGAGGCGGTATGAATCGTCGAATGTTAATTTTGTTTATTCCGCTGACCTTGTTTTTGCTGGGGTGTATCTTTTTATACCGGGGGTTGTTCTCGGACCCGAGCAAGTTAGAGTCGGTGCTAATTGAGCAACCTGTGCCGGAATTTGCGCTAACGTCGTTACAGCACCCAGATCAAACCTTTAGTCGCAGTATTTTTACCGGCCAGCCTATGTTGTTGAATGTGTGGGCCACTTGGTGCCCCACTTGTTATGCCGAGCATGAATACTTAAATGAGCTTAAGGCACGTGAAGATATTTATATTGTGGGCATGAACTACAAAGACGAGCGCACTAAAGCATTGCGTTGGTTAAAAAACTTAGGCAACCCTTATGCTATCGACTTGTATGATCCCGATGGCATGTTGGGCTTAGACTTAGGGGTTTATGGGGCACCAGAAACCTTTTTAATCGACAGCCAAGGCATTATTCGTTATCGCCATGTGGGGGATGTCAACGATCAGGTGTGGCAGAAAACCTTAAAGCCTATTTTTGAGCAAATGGAGTAACTGATGCGTATATGCTCGATATTAGTATTGCTAGTCGGTTTGTGGTTAAGCCCGTCGGCCATGGCGGCGATTGATGTCTATGAGTTTAGTTCGCCTAAGCAAGAAGAGGTGTTTCACGAGTTAACCCGTGAGTTGCGCTGCCCTAAATGCCAAAACCAAGACATTGGTGACTCTGATGCTGAATTGGCAAAAGACTTGCGCGATAAAACCTATGTCATGCTGCAAGAGGGCAAGAATAAAAAAGACGTAGTGGAGTATATGGTCGCTCGCTATGGCAACTTTATTCTGTATAAGCCCCCTGTCATGGCTTCTACCCTGATTTTATGGGTGAGCCCTGTGATTGTCATCGTGCTGGGATTGCTGATGGTGTTTGCTCGGGCGCGTAAAAAAACGCGTCATCATGCTGATAATGACTTAAGTGCTGAAGAAAAGCAGCGCTTGGCCAATCTGCTGAACAAAGACAAAGAGAATTAATATGCTTTTATTTTGGATTGTTAGTGTATTGCTAACAGTGGTACTGGCGTTGGTTATTATCTTACCACTGACCCGAGGCCGTGCAGAATCGCTTAATAGCCGTAACCAACTGAACACTGAGCTATATAAACAGCGCTTGCAAGAGCTAGAGCAAGACCGTGAGCAGGGGTTATTAGAAGAGGGTGAAGAAGCGACTCAAGAGCTACAAAAAAGTTTGCTAGACGATGTGGTTACCGAGCGCCCTCAACAATATCGCTCAGGTACTTGGTTGTGGTTGCCGGCGGTGCTGATTGTCATCGTGGTGGCTTATGCGGGATATTGGCAAATAGGGGCCTACAACAAAGTAGAGCAGTGGCAAGATAATACCGGGCGTTTAAGTGAATTAACACGCCAAGTGTTGATAGAGCCAGACGGTGATATTACCGAACAAGATATGCAAGATTTAATTCAGGGGCTACGTACTAAGCTCTATACCGATGGCGATGATTTTCGTGGTTGGTTGCTGCTGGGCCGCTTAACGCTTGAAATGCGCGACGGTGAAACCGCACGGGATGCACTAGATAAAGCCATGAAGCTTGCCAAGCAGCCAGAGCAGTCTTATATGGTGATGGTGCCCTATGCTGAAGCTTTGGCAATTACTGGCGAGGCATTGCGCGCTGAAAATATCATCAAGCAGGTATTGGCCGAAGATCCTAATAATTTAGAAGCTTGGTCTGTGTTTGCTTTTATGGCCATGCAACAAGATAACTTAACGGCAGCCATTGCCCGCTGGCAAGAAATTTTGCAGCGCATGTCGCCCAGTAATCCACGCTATAACATGGTAGAGCGCTCGGTCGCTTTTGCTGAACAGCGCTTAGCAGACGAAGATCATGTGCCCGTTACCGGCCCGCGCTATGAAGTGGAAGTGAATACCAGTAGTAATACACCGTATCATCCCGGGGCGGTATTGTTTGTCTATGCCATGGATGGGGAAGCCGGTGGTTCAGCGGCGCCTTTAGTGGCCCAGCGGATAGAAAACCCCGGTTTTCCGCTTACCGTTACCTTGTCGAATGCCGATGCGATGCGCCCAGATAATAATATGAACGGTCATGACTCTGTGGTGATTAAAGCGCGACTCGCCCCTAGCGGTAATGTGGCTGATACCACAGACGCTTGGGAGGGCAGCAGTGGGGTGCTAAGCACTGAGCAAGATAAACAGCTGTCTATTGTGATTGATACTGAGCTGTAATTAGGTATAAGCGTATTGATGCATTAAGGTAATAAAGCCGACCATTAAGGTCGGCTTTACGTCATAATAGGATAATAACAACAGCAAAAAGGCTAATTGTATGTGGCGAACATTAGTAGTAGTGGCAAGCCTGGGCTTGGTGGGGTGCAGTGCTCATCAAGGAGTTGATGTTGAGCGCAGCACAGATCCATTTACCACACAGGTGCCGGCCGACTTTGCTAAATCAACAGCAGATGATATACGAGACCCCTTTGAGCCGGTTAACCGCGGCGCTTGGGTGATCAACTATGATGTATTTGACCCTTTTGTGGCGCGGCCTGTGTCGCATGCGTACGCAGATTATGTGAGTGAGCCGGTAAGAGACGGCTTTCAAAATGTAGTGTTAAACCTTGAAGAGCCCGCAAGTTTTGTGAATCACCTTATTACGGGTGATTTTGTGGGCGCGGGTACTAACTTAGTACGCTTTGGCGTAAACAGCACTGTGGGCGTATTAGGTTTTTTTGATGTTGCAGAAAAAATGACCTTATCACGGCGTGCAAAAGATTTTAGTCAGGTGCTTGGTCAAATGGGCGTGGGTGATGGCCCTTATTTAATGGTGCCATTATATGGGCCTGCTACTTTACGTGAGTTATCAGGTGATGTGGTAGACGGTCTATACTTCCCCTACGATGCCATGAGTTTTGCCATGCGGGCTGGTAAATCGGCCATGAACGGCCTTTATCAGCGCACCGAGCTGATAGAGCGCGAATCTATTGTTGATAACTCTCTTGACCCTTATGGCCTTACCAAAGATCTGTATTTGCAGTATCAAGATGCCAAAATAGGCAAAGAGTCAGCGGATGAATCTGATGAAGGCTTAGCTGATTTTATGGATGAAATTGATGGGTAAGATATAGCGCCGAGCGCCGCGTGGCAATCCATTCTAACAATAAAGCGCTACGTCTAACGCTGTACGTTAAAGATAAAACGTTTTGGCTGTTCGTACAGCGCTCAGCGGCGTTATTTTTGGGAAAGCAGGCTTTGCAAGCTTGGCAAGCCTTGATAAAGTAAAAGCGGCTGCGTAAAAATAAATCCCTAGATGTCAAACAAGACACGGTGTTTCTTTTTATCGATTATATTGTTTTGTTAACATGTGAGGATGTTGTCATGCAAAAAGATACCCTAAATAATGTTCATATACGTTCCGAGAAAGTCATGATCGCGCCTGCCGAGCTAAAAGCCAAATTACCAATTTCTCAACCTGCGCTCGACTTTATTGGCCAAGCTCGTGACACCATATCGAATATCATTCAACGTAACGATCACCGCCTGTTGGTGATCTGTGGTCCTTGTTCTATTCATGATATAGACGCGGCCAAAGAGTACGCCACACGCCTTAAAAAATTGCATGATGAGTATAGCGACAGCCTTTATATCGTAATGCGAGTGTACTTTGAAAAGCCGCGCACCACAGTGGGTTGGAAAGGCTTTATTAACGACCCTAATATAGATGGCACCTTTGATATTGAGCAAGGTTTGCATAAAGCTCGCGAGTTATTGTGCTGGTTAGCCGAGTTAGAGCTCCCCTTGGCTACAGAGGCATTAGACCCTATTAGCCCGCAGTATTTAGCCGAGCTATTTTCGTGGTCAGCCATTGGTGCCCGCACCACAGAGTCACAAACTCACCGTGAAATGGCCTCTGGCCTTTCTATGCCGGTGGGCTTTAAAAATGGTACAGACGGTAATTTAGGTACCGCGATTAACGCACTACAAGCCGCATCTGAGTCGCATTCATTTATGGGCATTAACCAACAAGGGCAAGTGGCATTATTGGTTACACAAGGTAACCCAGACGGCCATGTTATTTTACGCGGTGGTAAGCAACCAAATTACGATTCAGTTAATGTGTCACTGGCAGAAGACGCCATGACAAAGGCCGGCCTTTCAGCCAGTCTAGTGGTAGATTGTAGCCACGGTAACTCAAATAAAGACTACAGTTTGCAGCCGCTGGTGACTAAAAACGTGGTCCATCAAATTCAAGAAGGTAATCAGTCTATTTTGGGTATTATGCTGGAGTCACATTTGTTTGAAGGCAATCAGTCTAGTGAGCAAAACAACAGCGATATGCGTTATGGAGTGTCTATTACCGATGCTTGTATTGACTGGGATACCACGGCTGAGTTACTACAATCTTGCTATCAACAGCTTTGTGAACCGTTAAAAGCTCGTATTCGTTAAGCGAGTTATTTAAGATAGTGGCTATGTAACACATTTTTGTGCCTAACGACCAGGGCCACTGTGGCCGCTATGTATTGTTGGCACCATAAAGCACCGCGTCTTAAAAGGGCCGGTGCTTTTGTATTTGGGATAAATCATGGTAGATGAATTAGCCGTCCTTAGGGATCAAATAGACGAAGTGGACCAAGAGTTGGTGGGCTTATTTGCTCGTCGCCTGAGGTTAGTTGCGGGCGTGGGTGAAGTGAAAAGTCGCCAAGGGGTACCCATTTATGCCCCCGACCGCGAAGCGGCCATGTTGGCTAAGCGCCGTGCTGAAGCGGTAGCTCAGGGTGTGCCTCCCGATTTAATTGAAGATGTGTTGCGCCGCTTTATGCGTGAGTCTTATGCCAGTGAAAAAGACACCGGATTTAAGTGCGTTAACCCAGGGTTGGGCAAAGCACTGGTGGTGGGTGGTGCTGGGCAATTAGGCAGCTTGTTTGCGCACTTGTTACGTTTATCTGGTTATTGCGTTGATATTTTAGAAAAAGACGACTGGGCTGAGGCGACGACTAAAGTGGCCGATGCAGGCTTGGTGGTAGTGGCCGTGCCCATTGATCAAACGGTGGCGGTCATTGAACTACTACCCACTTTGCCTAAAGACTGCTTATTGGTTGATTTAACCAGTATTAAAACTGAGCCTTTAGCCGCCATGCTTGCTGCGCACTCAGGGCCGGTACTGGGCTTACATCCTATGTTTGGGCCCGATGTGCCAAGTCTTGCTAAACAGGTGATTATTTACAGTGAAGGTCGCGGTGCTGAGCAGTATGAGTGGCTGTTGGCGCAAATGCGTATTTGGGGCGCTCGTTTACAAGCCGTGGATGCTAAAGAGCACGATCAAGCCATGAGCCTGGTGCAAGCCCTGCGCCACTTTACCAGCTTTGCCTATGGTGCGCATTTGTGTGCCGAGCAAGCTGATATTTCGCAGTTATTGCGGTTAAGTTCACCGATTTATCGCTTAGAGCTGGCCATGGTGGGGCGTTTGTTTGCTCAAGATCCTGTATTATATGCTGATATTATTTTATCGTCACCGCGCAATCTTGACATGATCCGTCGTTATCACAGCCGTTTTGGTGAGTTATTAACACAATTAGAGCAGGGCAAGCGGGACGCTTTTGTTGAGCAGTTTACTCAGGTGAGTGAGTTTTTTGGTGATAACGCTGAGACTTTCTTAAAAGAAAGCCGCAGTCTATTGGCTCAGGCTAACGACAGCCGTCATTACGCAGATGAGTAAAAAATAGCCGTACGTTTAACGCGCTACGCCATACGTTAAAAAAGCACCGTTTTTACGTAAGGCGTTTAACGTAAAGCGTATGGCTGTTTGTTAAATGGATTGCCGCGTCGCTGCGCTCCTCGCAATGACGGCAAAGAGATCGGTACGTTTAACGCAGTACGCTATACGTTAAAAAAAGCACCGTTTTTACGTAAGGCGTTTAACGTAAAGCGTATGGCTGTTTGTT
>NZ_JBQDEX010000029.1:5458-6337 GCF_052084945.1 Oceanisphaera sp. | reverse complement strand
AGATGGATTGCCGCGTTGCTGCGCTCCTCGCAATGACGGCAAAAGAGAGCTGTCAGCTGGACGAAAAAAAACTTGCCTCTACATAAATAAAAAAGCAGCGCCGTAGTTGGCACTGCTTTTTTTAGTTAGGCGCTTGTTGTCGCTAATCTCGATATAAACGCTGTGCTAGGGGGGCCAAGGCGGCAACATTATCCTCTTGAGCTAGCTGCAAACAAAAACCTTGTATACCCGCACCTTTAAGCGCCAAGGCAAGCTCAACGAGCATGGGGTTGCTGGTGTCTAGCAGACTGAACAAAGGCAGGTGAGACGCTTGCTGTACTTGTAGTAAATCGGCTAACGGACGGCCTTGGGTATCTAATAACGCCAGTTGGCGATTGCCTTCACTAAGTACTGTGTCTACCTCAACTAGGGTGTCAGCGACTTGGTCGTTGAGTGGCATTAATACCGGGCGCGTGCTGCGCCCAGCCGCTAAGAGTAGCTCGTTTCGCTTGCCTTCAATGGGCTGTAGTAATACCAAATCTAACGACTCAGCGGCGCGTTGTAATTGCTCTGGGGTGTGTACCTGTGTAAGGGTCGCCAGATCAAACTGCTGCGCCACCTCGCGTAGCTGTAATAAGCGTGCTTGTTCAAACTGGCTATCACCTTGGCCAAAACAAGGCGCACCTAGTACTTGCCCCCCTTGTTCTTTTACTTGGCGTGCAATGGCTTGCAGTGCGTGATGTTCAGGCCACTGGCTTAACAGAGTGAGCAATAATGGCTCTTGCTGACTTAAGGTAAAACGACCAACCTGTAGCACCGGAGCCTGCTCTGCTGTTGCAGGCGTTGTTGACAGTTTAGTCTTAGGTTTAACTTGCGAAGATGGTGTGAGCGCCTTAGATG
>NZ_JBQDEX010000029.1:0-5448 GCF_052084945.1 Oceanisphaera sp. | reverse complement strand
CCTTAGATGATAATCGAGTAGGCGCCACTTCAGCACTGGGGTAGCAGCCTAATACTTTAATAAAGCTCACGCTGTCTTTAAGTTCACTCAGTGCGGCTTGCATTTGTGCGCTATTGACATTGGCGGCCACATCCACATAAAACATTTCCTCCCAAGGGTTACCAATAATGGGGCGCGACTCGAGCTTGGTCATGGGAATATCGTGGTTGCGCAATATTAGTAGCGTTTCTACTAAAGCACCGCTTTGCTGACCAGTAGACATAATAAAGCTGGTTTTAGCCGGAATTTGCGGTGCTACTTCAACAGGTTTGCGCGCCACCACAATAAAACGGGTCATGTTTTTCTTTTGATTGGCAAGCCCGGAGACTAATGGTTTTAGGCCGTGCAAAGCACCGCCATCGGCACTGCCCATGGCGCCAATATCATCGCGCTGCTGCTTGGCTACCAGCTCCATAGCATTAGAGGAGGCGGCGCAAAACTCGACCTTAACCTGGGGCAGGGTTTTTAAGTACTGCGAACATTGCTGATATACCTGAGGGTGGGTATATAAAGTGGTGAGTTTGCTGACATCGGTGTCTGTAGCCACTAACAAGCAGTGCTCTATGGGCTGGGTGAGCTCTCCGACAATAGAAAGGTGGGTGTGCTGCATTAAATCGAATACATCGTTAATGGCACCCGAGCTGGTGTTTTCTATGGGTAAAATACCATATTGCGCTTGGCCCGACTCTACGGTGTCAAAAATGTGTTGAAAGGTGTCGCAGTTGTGCTCGACTAAACTTGCGTTAAATCGGCTTAAATACTTACGGGCCGCCATATTAGAATAAGAGCCGCGTAACCCTAAAAACGCCACACTGATCGCGGGTGCGTCGTCTTGTGGATTGAGTAAATCTTGCAGCAAGGCCTGCTGTGATAATACGGAGTCTTCAATAATGGTGTGATAAATTTGTGTCACGTAATGCGCGTCTAAGCCCAAGGTGCGCCCTTGATTAATTAATGCCACTAGCAAGGCTTCTTCACGCTCTTGATCGCGAATAGGGCGTGGGTGTTTAAGCTTGCTGCGAGCTACGTCTAAACTTAAGCTTTTGCGCTTAGCGAGCAAAGACAACAGCTCTTTATCTAGGCTGCTAATCTGGGTTCTAATTTCATCCAAGTTAATCAATTGGGCTTCCCTTAATGACCTAATAAAAAAGCCTCCCAATGGAAGGCTTATCTGTTTGTCCGTCGCTAACTTATTGCCAGAGCCGCGTCCCTTTTGCATGCCTACCCTGATTGAGCCGTAGACTGCACTGACCCGCCTTTTTAAACCTTTTACCAAAGCTAGCATAATTTAATATGAAACGCAGCTAAACTCGTGCCTTGATAGTGATGGAGCAATAAAAAGCCCCCTTGATCGATGTTCATCAATCAAGGGGGCATCATAAGACGATTAAAGGAAGTGATAACGATGCATTAATTACGAGAATGTAGACTCTTCTTCGTCATCAATTTCTGCATCTAAGTGTGAGTCATCAACATCACTTGGCCCAATAGGTTGGCCGGCCTGGGCGCGTTTTGCTACGGGTTTGTCTGCGTAACGATTCAGTTGGCGCTCCAGTTTTTGGCCTAAATCTTTAATGGCGGCATACAAGTTATCGTCTTCTGCCTTAGCAAACAAAGTGTCATGACGTACGCCGACTGTCGCCTCTACTTGGTGTTTTAACCCTTCTTTATTAATGATCACATGCGGCGTAATAAGATCAACTTGGCGCCGAGACAATTTTTCGAAGCGACTCTCAATCCGTTCACGAATGGCGGGAGAAATGTCGATAGTGGTGCTGGTAATGGTGATGGACATATAATACCCCCTGGGTGTGCTTTTATGTTGGTGTACGGTTTCAGGCTACCCTGACCGTGATTTAATAACGTGATCTATATCAACCTATTCGGGTCTTTGCGTTTATGCAAGTTAAATATGTGATCACCTCGTTGCAACTCACACTTATTGGTTGCCAGTATCATCTGATATCAGTCAGACTCGAACGAATAAGTTTCTTGCGTTAGCTCAATATTCATAAGCTGAACCGCCCCACTTTATTTTTGGTTGCCCATTGGCAGGCTTGGCACTATTCCCTAGGATGGTTATCTATTTGTTATAAAGGGGTTCGCCGTGAGAAAGGTGTTAGGGCTTGGGTTGCTACTATTGGGGCTAAGTGTGAGTGTTCAGGCAGCATCAATGCGTGAACACTATCGCGATGCTGAGCAAGCGCTGAGTAACAAAGATACTCAGCGCTTTACCCAACTACGAAAGGGATTAAACGATTACCCACTCGCCATCTATCTAGACTACCAATATCTTGTAGACAATCTCTCTAGTGTGCGCACCCGTGATGTGAGTGAGTTTATGGCGCAGTATCCAGACTCATTATTGTCTGATCGCTTAGAAGGACGTTATTTATATCGACTGGCTCGTGAACAGCGTTGGCGCGAATTTTTAACCCTTTATCCTGATCTGCCTAACAGTGTTGCATTGCAGTGTGCGCACTACAGAGCTAAATGGGCAACCGGTGAAAAAGCCATGGCCATGGCTGGGGCAAAAACCTTGTGGCTGCACGGGCACTCTCGGCCCAGTAGTTGTGACCCTTTATTTAACGCTTGGCACCAAGCCGGTGGCCGCACCGACGATGATATATGGCAGCGCATATTGCTGGCGTATCACAGTGGAGAGAGCGGCTTAGTCAGTTATTTAAGCCGCCAGCTCAGTGATGCTGTTAAGCCCGACGCTACCTTTTTACAGTCATTAAGTGATAAGCCAACACAACTACTGACGGGAGAGTTGGTTAAACCGCAGAATAAGCGACAAACTCAAGCGTTAGCGCAGGCATTGGCTAAATTAGCCAATACTGACTATGCCAAAGTAATGAATGTGTATCCCACCTATCAAAGCCAAGCAGGTTTAAGTCAGTCTCAAGTGCACAGCATAGAAAAAAAATTAGCGCGTCGGCTTATGTATAACCGTACCCGAGAATATCGTAGCTGGTTAGATAGTCGCCTACCTGAGCTAGGGGATGAAGAGTTATTTGAGCTTCGTGCGCGGGTAGCAATTTGGGAACAAGACTGGAAAGGTTTGCCGCAATGGATAACGTACTTATCTGATAATGCTCAGAAAAATAGTCGTTGGTTATATTGGCGCGGCCGAGCACTAAAAGCACAACATCAAGATCAAGAAAGCCAACAGGCGTGGCAGCAAGCCGCTACACATCGCAATTATTATGGTTTTTTATCGGCACAGCAAAATAAAACGCCATTCTTATTACGTAAAAAACCCTTGGTACCTGCTGTTAGTTTGGCCAAGGTGCGTCGTCAATGGCCGGCGGTATCGCGAGTGGTAGAATGGCTGGCACTGGATAAAAAAACGGCGGCACGCAGTGAGTGGTATCACTTGTTAGGCAAAGTCAGTAAAGCCGATGGCTTGGCATTGGCAAGTTTAGCGCTACAGCAACAATGGTATGACAACTCTATCCAGGCCAGCATCCGCATCAAGGCATGGGATCACCTTGATTTGCGTTTTCCGATTGTGTATCGCGATATATTTCAGCGCCAAGCTAAGCAGTTGCAGGTAAGCGAGGCGACTTTATTCGCTATTGCTCGCCAAGAAAGTGCTTTTTATGAGTTAGCACGCTCTCCGGTGGGCGCGGGTGGTTTAATGCAGCTTATGCCGGCTACGGCCAAAGCCACTGCGAAAAAACACGGTATTAAAGACTTTAAACGGGCGTCGGATGTGTATATTCCTAAGGTGAATATACAACTGGGCTCTAGCTATTTTAAAGAGATGCTTGACCGTTATAGTAATAACCGCATAGCAGCTATTGCTGCTTATAATGCCGGGCCACATCGTATTGATCGTTGGTTAAAAAATAGTGGCAGCCGACCATTAGATGTTTGGGTTGAAAATATACCCTATCGAGAAACTCGCGGCTATGTGCAAAATGTATTGGCGTATTCGGTTATCTATCAAGATATATTAGGCCAATCACCTTCCTTTATCACATCTTCGGAGCTGAATTATGTCTATTAATACGCAGGCAGAGGAAGTATTTGCTGGAAATAGTGTGGCGATTGTGGGACTAGGCTGGCTGGGTGAGCCGCTGGCGCTTACTTTGTTAGCGCAAGGTTATCAGGTGTCTGGCACGACCACCTGCAAAGACAAATGCGCTCGCTTAGCCAAGGCCGGTATTTGTAGCACAGTGTGGGATATTAACGCCCCTTTGCCTAAGGTTTGGCCAACCGTATTGCGGGCCAACACTTTGGTGCTGTGTGTACCGCCAGGTAAAGTGGATGATTATGCTAACACCCTTGGTCAAGTGGCACACCTTGCCGCTAACAGTGGTGTGCAGCGGATATTATTTACCAGTGCCACCTCAGTATACGCCGGTCTTGGACATAAAACAGAAGCCGATGCCGCACCTGACTCTGCTCGTGGTGAGCGCATGTTGGCCGCTGAGCAAGCCGTGCAGGACAGTGGGGCGCAGGTGCTGTGTTTGCGCTTATCAGGGCTTGTAGGTGGCAATCGCGAGCCGGGGCGCTTTTTGGCTGGGCGCAGCTTTGACGGGGGAGACGAGCCGGTCAACTTAGTGGCTCAAGAAGACTTATTGCGCTTTATACCGGCTATTTTGGCTAAACAGCTGTGGCCTAGCACGCTCAATATGAGTGCGCCGCATCACCCCAGTCGCCGTGACTTTTATAGCCAAGCTGCCGAACTTCGCGACTTACCCGCTCCACAATTTAGCGGTGGCGGACAAGGTAAAAGCATAGACGGCAGTGCACTGAGTGAGTGGCTGGGCTTTAGTTATCAGGTTACCAACTGGTTTGACTGGCTTGTGGCACGCAGCCAAGCCAAGATTGAGTAGCTTAATACCAATCGTACTCAATAAGCAGTCAGTTTGTGCTGCCTGTAAAGCCTAACAAGGGCCACCCCACCGACACGCTACAAGCATATCTATGTGGTGCTCAAACACATGACATCTGAGCGCCATGGATGGCGTGAGTGCCGATATAGTATGAAGCACTTAACGGCCCTGTCATACCAATCGGATTAAGTAAGTGGTCAGCTTTATCTTCTGTAGATGCCGAAAAAAGGGGCCACTACACCGACACGCTGCAAGCACCTCCCTGTGGTTATGACTAGCTGACAGCTCCGAGCCTCAAAGGAGGTAACAGAGATCAGCTCCCACGACCATGAAATGCCAAGGTCGAAAAATGCTCCTGCCATTTCGACACTTCCGCCTTCCATGGCGGTCGGACGGCATTTCCTGAGCCCGTATGGGCCAGCTTGCTGGCGTGTATCTTTGCTGGGTAATAAAACGAATATCCTGTGAATATTCGCAGTTGTTACCCAGCAAAGATGGCTAGCCCAGTGGCGTGTCGAGGGAGGTGACTCTGTTTCCTCTTTATACTGTATTTAAATAGATC
>NZ_JBQDEX010000028.1:15517-23851 GCF_052084945.1 Oceanisphaera sp. | reverse complement strand
CTTGGCTGCGGGCAATATCGGCAATGTAGTAGGCTGTTGCTTCCCCTTCTACTGTGGGATTGGTTGCTAAAATAACTTCTTGATATGCCTCGGTTGCCAATAAGTCGGCTAACTTATCTAACCCTAGCTCTTCAGGCCCTACCCCGTCGAGTGGTGACAAGTGCCCCATTAATACAAAATAACGTCCCTGATATTGCCCCGTTTGCTCAATGGCCACTACGTCGGCTGGGCTTTCTACGATACATAGTTGGCCGCTTACTGCGCGCTTTGGGTTAGTACAAAGACCACAGACACTTTCTTCGGTAAAGGTTCGGCATTGGCGGCAATGGCCTATTTTATCTAGCGCCTGCTCTAGCACATGCGCTAAACGCCGACCACCCGCGCGCTGGCGCTCTAACATGGCAAACGCCATACGCTGTGCCGATTTAGGACCCACACCGGGCAAAATTTGCAAACTCTTAATAAGTTCATCTAACAGGGGGCTAAAACGCATGAGTTCACTCTGAAGGCTGGAAGCTGGAAGCTGGAAGCTAAGCAACAGTGTGCTTGGCGCCCGAATTCTCTGTCCAGCTTCCGGCTTAATATTTAATTTAGAACGGCATTTTAAAGCCAGCTGGTAAATTCATACCACCGGTAATCTCGCTCATGCGCGTTTTATTTTGCTCTTCAACACGACGTACAGCGTCGTTGACAGCCGCGGCTAATAAGTCTTCTATTAGCTCTTTGTCGTCTTCAAACAGGCTGTCGTCTAGCTCAACACGACGCACTGAGTGGCTGCCAGCCATGGTCACTTTTACCAGACCAGCTCCGGCTTCACCTACTACTTCTAGCTCGGCCAGCTCTTCTTGTAGCTTCTGCATTTTTTCTTGCATCTGCTGGGCCTGCTTCATCATGTTGCCCATTCCACCTTTACCAAACATAATTACTCACTCTTTATTAATGGATAAAAACAACGCTACTGCGTCATAGGTTCAATGCTATCTTCATCTAGTACTGCAGCAAAGCGCGATATTAAAAATTGTACCGCATCATCGCCTTTAATTTCATCTTTTGCCTGAGCAATTGCGCCTTGAAATAACACTTGCTCTATTTCAAACGGGGTTTGCTGAGCGGTTTGCTGTCCAATGCTCACTTGCACGGTTATCGGCTGTGACTGGTGCTGCTGAATAACAAGCTCTAACTCTTGTCGGCTTTTCTCATTTAACAAGTGTTTATGCTGGGGCTGTAACCATAATTGCCATTGCAGCTTGGTTGTTTGCTCGCAACTACTGTGCATGGCTAACTGGCGTAATAAGCCACCTAAGGGTAACTCTGCCACTAAACGTGCCCAACTATCTTGTGCTTGAGGCAATAAGCTGGCGGCCTTTAATGGCTCAGGATCCGTTGCACTGTGTTGCGCCTTAGCCAAAGACACAGCGGGGGCAGACGCAGTAAAACTTGGCGCCGAGCCGTGTTTTTTTGCCGATGTTGGCTCATCTGTTACACGAGTAACCTGCGGTGATGTCAGTTGCGCAGTTTGAGCCGCCTGCCCTTCAGTGTGCCAGGGTGGCGAGTCTTGCTCATCATTTTGCCAACCGGCGTCATTATACGCATCCAAGGGAGGTAATTCATTAGCGCCTGATGAGGGGGCCTGTGGGCTTACTTGGGTTTTGCTTTGTTCGCGGCCCTGCGCTTTATTGTGCGATGAGTGCACTTGTTCCGGTGGCGGTGTTGGCGCCACACTTGGTTTAGCCCTTGGCGTCACAGCGGGAGCCGCCCCCGTTTGTTTTTCTGGTTCTTGGCTGCGTAAACGGTTACGGGTTTGCAATAAACGCCGCAGCCGCGTGACATCACCAGCGACAGGATCCTCTAGGTGCTCTGCCGATTGCGGCTGTGCAATGGGTGCCGCCGTCACCGCCGCTGTTGGCTGGTTATCAGTTAGCTGTTCCGGTGACAACTTATCGCTTGGCGGCGCATCTTGCGACTCGCTATTAAGCGGAGGCTCACAGGCTACAGTAGGCGGTGATACCTGACCTAGTCGTTCTGCTTGATCCCATATTTCATTTTGCTCTTGTGCGAGTGAAGCCGCCGTTGGCTCCTGAGGTGCAGAGGCTAATGGCGCCTCATTAACAGGCGGCGGCTCAGGCTTTTTTACAGTGTGCGCTACCTTTTGGGGCGCCGAAGACCGACGGGCCGGCACAGCAGTGGTAGCCACAGGAGCTTCGGGACGAAAAGCTAAAGTACGCAATAGCGTCATTTCTAATGCCGAGCGGCCATCGGGTGCAAAGGGTAGATCTTTACGTCCTTGTAAACAAATTTGATAAAAGACCTGTATCTGCTCAGATGACACCAAAGGGGCAAGTCGGTTGAGCTCTTCGGCATACGGTTGTTGAGGTGATGCTGCCACCAATTGCGCTAAGGCAAGCTGATGCCAAAAGCCAATTAATTCTTTATGTACCTGATCGTAATCCGGCCCTAAGCTAGCAAGCTCCGCCACCCGCGCCAGCAAAGCATCACCTTGGCCAGACAAAATAGCGTCAATAAGCGCAAGTAGCTGACTGCGATTAAGGTTGCCGAGCATAGACTCAACTAACGCCAGTTTAACGTCACCGTTACCAAAGGCCAGTGCCTGATCGGTAAGGCTTAGGCCATCCCGCAGGCTGCCGTCTGCAGCACGAGACAAGGCGGCCGTGGCTTGTGTTTCAAAAGGGAGCTGCTCGTGCTCCAAAATATGCTGCAACTGTGCATCAATCTGTTCAGGCTCTAGGCTTTTCAGATGAAACTGCAAACAGCGAGATAATATGGTAATCGGTAGCTTTTGTGGGTCTGTGGTCGCCAGCAAAAATTTAACGTGCGGCGGCGGCTCTTCCAATGTTTTTAACAAGGCATTAAAGCTGTGTCGAGACAGCATGTGCACTTCATCTATTAAATACACTTTAAAGCGGCCACGAGCAGGCTGATATTGCACATTATCGAGCAGTTCGCGGGTATCTTCTACTTTAGTGCGACTCGCAGCGTCTATTTCTAGCAGGTCGACAAAACGCCCTTGCTCAATTTCTTGGCAACTGGCACAACTACCACAGGGGTCGGGAGTAATACCGTGATCACAATTAAGCGCTTTGGCTAACAATCGAGCAATAGAAGTTTTACCCACGCCTCGAGTGCCGCTAAATAAATAGGCGTGATGAAGCCTTCCCTGCGATAGGGCATTAATCAATGCGGTCAACACATGTTGCTGACCTACTACATCGGCAAAGCGTTGTGGACGCCACTTTCTGGCAAGAACCTGGTAATTCATCTGTATTTAGTAACCATTATATTTGCAAGCCAGTTATTCACCGTCAAATTGCACTAAGCTATTCACTCTAATGCCCATTTTGTTGAGGCGCTGTAGTCCCCCTAATGCTGGTAGCGCGACCACAAAAGCGGCTTCTTGCACTTCGCCACCACAGCGGCGTACCAGCTTGACGGCCGCTTCTACTGTGCCACCAGTGGCTAATAAGTCATCAATAATTAAGATTTTTTCGCCAGGTAATATCGCATCAACATGAATTTGTAGTTTATCTTGGCCATATTCTAAATCGTACTCAACTTCAATCACTTCTCGGGGCAGTTTATTAGGCTTGCGCGCCATAATAAACCCCACCCCCAATGCCGTTGCAACGGGCGCACCAAAAATAAAGCCACGGGCTTCCGTTCCTAGTACTTTGTTGATACCCGCATGTTGGTACAACTCAACAATGGCATCAATTGTCGCTTTAAACGCCTCAGCATTTTCTACTAGGCTGGTTATATCTCGAAATACCACCCCAGGCTTTGGGTAGTTAGGGACAGAAGCAATACTATCGGCAATCAGCTTAAGCGTTTCTTGTTTCATCATGTTCGGCCTTATCAACCCTAACAATGAGGGCACAGCATGTTAAATTACAACGGCAGTTAGCTTAGGGCTTAGCCTAGCCCAATGCAACAACTTGACTATTTCTGCTGCCCATTAGCAACATCTGTCACTAATGGCAGGCGCAAAAACCACGCTAACAGCATGATAAAAGTGATCAATAACCCCAGCCTAACTGGCCATAACGGCACCATATAAATAGAAAAAGCAAAGCTGATGATCATCATCACTATTGCTCTGCGCCGGATCTTGGGCCGTAATCCGCGATAGGTTTGCCAGTCTCGGATCATGGTGCCAAACCAAGGGTGATTCAACATCCAATGATGCACACGAGGCGATGATTTACTAAACAACAAGGCTGCTAATAAAATAAAGGGCGTGGTGGGCAGCACCGGCAAAAAAGCACCAATTAGGCCCAATAATAATGACAACGCCCCCAGCAGGGCAAATAAGATACGCATTACGCCCCCTAATAAATAATGGTTAATAATAACAGCATGACGCTCGGTATCTAGCCAAATGGGGCGCTTAGCAACAAAAACCTCACCAACAGGCCTACTCCAACGAGTCACTCAAAAAGTCCAATAGCATACGAACCTTGGGTGATAAATGGCGATTATGCGGATACAAGGCCCATATTCCCTCATCGGGCTCTTGATATTGCGCTAATAACGGCACTAACTTGCCCTTAGCGAGTGCTGCGTGCACATAATAATCAGGCAGCTGTACTATGCCTATGCCTTTTAGTGCCGCATCGAGTAAGGCCCAGCCGCTATCACAACGAATGTTTCCCTTAACCCGTATATTGCGCGCCTGGCCTTGCTCTTGAAAGCGCCAGTAATCTAAATTGCCTTGCAAACAGTTATGTTGCTCTAAATCCGATAGACGCTGGGGCTCGCCATAAGCCGCGAGATACTGCGGTGAAGCGCAGATATATTGAGTACGAGAAGACAAGCGCTTTGCCATCATGCTGGAGTCTTCCAACTTGCCAAGGCGCACTGCCAAATCAAAGCCCTCTGCCACCAAGTCTAGCTTTTGGTTGGTTAATATCATTTGTACTTCTAGCTCTGGATATTGCTGTACAAAGTCATTCACCAAGGGGGCTATGGTTTTTTCGCCATAGGTAATAGGCGCGGTGAGCTTAAGCTTGCCTTTAGGGGCTAACTGTAAATTAGTCATAGTGCGCTCGGCTTCTTCTAAACCATCAAGCACCTGCCGACAATGCTGATAATAAATTTGCCCTGCTTCTGTTACCGACACTTTACGGGTAGTGCGATACAAAAGCTTGGTCGATAGCCTTGCTTCTAATGCGCTGACCTGTCGACTGACTTGAGCTGTTGAAATGGTTAACTTTTTAGCCGCCTGCGTAAAGCTCTCGGCTTCAGCTACCGCGACAAATTCACTCACGCCTTCCCAAATAAACATCTTTTTTCCTTATTATTGGTACGCCTAACGCCCTGCGGGGAGGCGTTATGTCTCACGCGGTATGCCATACGTTAAAAACTCCGCTTTATTTTTTTACGTACAGCATCCGGCAGATAACGTACCGCGACCTGTGCCCTGCGTGCCCATTGAAAATTAACATCGCTTTGCTTGCTATGTTAACCTAATCAATCGCCTGCTTATTCATTTATGACTTTAGCGCGCTTACACTCAAGTCCAATGCAAGCAATGCTTATTGCTCTATCACAATCATTAACGCCTATCGGAGGCCTCGGTGAACCGATTTAACAGACTCACTCTGCTGATGTTATGGCTGTTGTTTATTCCTATTATGGGGATAGCACAGCCACAAGAAGCCAATTCAGGCCCCTCTTACGATGCCTTAGCTGAAGTGCTCGAAAATGAACAGTCGCGCCAGCAGTTAATTAATGAACTGCGTAGTATGGCAGAGCAACAGGCGCAACCGGCTGCTGAAACACAAAGCGCTGAGCCTGTAGAGCCCTCATTACCCAGCCAACTGGCCGAAACAACCAGTGAAATAGCCGGCGGCCTAAGTCAACAATTATCTAATTTAATTGCAGTGACCAGCAATATATTTACCGGCAATACAGAAAATGTGAATGAACAGTTTGACCGCGCTACCTTTTTATCTGCCTCACTCAATATCGCCTTGGTGATTGCAGCTACCATCGCCTTGTTTTGGCTACTGCGTAGACTGGCAAGCCCTATTTTTATTCGCTTTAGTCACTGGTCTCGTCACGGTGAAGGAAAAACCCCCGTATTACGGCTAGTCATTTGCGTGGCTTTGGCAAGTTTAGTCGATGTGTTGGCGGTGGCATTAGCCTATGTGGGCGGTAACTTAGTCGCCACCTTTTTGGTGGGGGAGTCAGGAGAACTCACCACCCAGGCTTCACTGTTTTTAAACGCCTTTGTGGTTATAGAGCTATTAAAAGCCGGGTTAAGGGTGCTGTTTTCTTCTCGTTACGACGGACTGCGCTTGCTGCCCATTGCCGCCTCAGAAGCCGCCTACTGGAATCGCTGGATGGCATTACTAATCGGCTTGGTAGGGTATGGTGTTATGGTGGTAGAACCTTTAATTAACATTAATATTTCAACCACTTTAGGCCAAGGCATGAACACCTTGATTATGCTTGCGGCTTATCTCTATGCCATTACTGTGATCTTAAAAAATCGCGTACGTTTGCGTCAAGCTATTCGCCAAAAGGCCGAGAAAAGCACGATTACTGCGGGGCAATTTAGTTTAATTTTATTGTCTCGCACTTGGCATTTAATTGCCCTTGTCTATTTCACAGTGATACTGGTGTTGACCCTGCTTAGCCCAGCAGAAGCCTTGCCTTATGTGTTGTTTGCCACCCTTAAAACGATTGCCGTTGTGGTGGTTAGCATTTTGCTATCAAGCTTGCTGGCTCAGACCTTAGGCCGTCGTATTACCTTGTCTGACGAGCTACGCCGTAAGCTGCCCTTGCTTGAAGCCCGTCTTAATAGTTATGTGCCTCCTGCACTACACTTTTTACGCATACTGATTGCCAGCATCGCCCTACTCTTGGTGCTAAATGCCTGGTATATCGTGGACTTAAACGCTTGGTATGAGTCAGAGACCGGCGGAAAACTAATGAGTAAAATCATTGGGGTGGCCATTATTTTACTGGTGGCGGCTGTAGTGTGGGTCTTAATGGCCAGCGTAATAGAACATAAACTCAATCCTGAAACCGGCCGCGGTCGCCCTTCTGCCCGTACCCAAACCTTGTTGCTACTGTTTCGTAATGCGTTAGCCATTGCCCTTGGTACGCTGACCTTTATGATCGCCTTAGCAGAAGTTGGCATTAACATAGGGCCATTAATTGCAGGGGCCGGGGTCTTGGGCTTAGCCATTGGTTTTGGTGCACAAAAACTGGTGCAAGACATTATTACTGGGGTGTTCATTCAAATAGAAAATGCCATGAATACTGGCGATGTAGTCACCTTAGGCGGCATTACGGGTACCGCTGAAAAGCTCAGTATTCGCTCGGTGGGCATTCGTGACTTAAGTGGTACTTACCATATTATTCCGTTTTCGAGTGTTGATACCGTGTCTAACTACATGCGAGAGTTTGGTTATCATGTGGGCGAATATCGAGTGGCATACCGTGAAAATATCGACCATGCTATTGCCCGCTTGCAAGATGCCTTTGATGAACTCGCCGCTACCGAGGACATGAAGCACGAAATATTAGACACCCTAGAAGTGTCTGGGGTGATTGCGTTAGCCGATAGCTCAGTCATTATTCGGGTGCGTATTAAATCGACACCGGGTATGCAATGGGCCGTGGGTCGTGCTTATAACCGCTTGGTTAAAATGCACTTTGAGCAAGCCGGCATTGATATTCCGTTTCCTCATAGCACAGTGTACTTTGGCGCCGATAAAGACGGCCACGCCCCCGCCGCTAACTTGCGAGTGATAGAGCAAGGGGCTGAACTTGAGCAACACCCAAGTTCTCATGCTCAGTTAGGTAAACAAACCCCCTCAAAACAAAGCACTCACCTAAGTGATGACGCTCCTAACGAGGAATAGTGATTAGGGATTAGGGAATAGTGATTAGGGATTAGTAACTAAAATAAAAGGGGTCGGAGTCAATTTAGCGCATTAAGCTAAACTGACTCCGACCCCTTTTATGTTTTCTTTGCCCCCGCACAACGCTTAGAGCAATATTTAACCTCTGGCCAATTGCGCTGCCACTTTTTACGCCAGCTAAAAGGACGTTGGCATACTGGGCATATTTTTGACGGTAAATCGGATTTTTTTATCATTCACAGCCCTTAATACTGGCGCTATAACGACTCATTTAAACCAATCGGCCAATCAGCCGCATCCACAGAATCAAGCATCTCCATATACAATCGCCCTTGCCACTGCGCTATAAAGTGCTCTTGGGGATCATAAATTTGGGTTTGTTTATCTGATAAAGGGGTCGGAGTCAATTTAGCGCATTAAGCTAAACTGACTCCGACCCCTTTTA
>NZ_JBQDEX010000028.1:0-15417 GCF_052084945.1 Oceanisphaera sp. | reverse complement strand
AAAGGGGTCGGAGTCAATTTAGCGCATTAAGCTAAACTGACTCCGACCCCTTTTATGTTTTCTTTGCCCCCGCACAACGCTTAGAGCAATATTTAACCTCTGGCCAATTGCGCTGCCACTTTTTACGCCAGCTAAAAGGACGTTGGCATACTGGGCATATTTTTGACGGTAAATCGGATTTTTTTATCATTCACAGCCCTTAATACTGGCGCTATAACGACTCATTTAAACCAATCGGCCAATCAGCCGCATCCACAGAATCAAGCATCTCCATATACAATCGCCCTTGCCACTGCGCTATAAAGTGCTCTTGGGGATCATAAATTTGGGTTTGTTTATCAAGATTAAAATGCCTTCCTCCTCTGGGATCCGCCCCCACACCGGCAATATATTGCCAGTTCCCCCAGTTAGAGGCGACGTCATAATCAATGAGTTGCTGTTGAAAATAAGCCGCGCCAAATCGCCAATCTAAGCTCAGTTCATTAACCAAACAGCTGGCCACAATTTGCCGACCACGATTCGACATATAACCGGTAGCATTCAATTGGCGCATACAGGCATTAACCAAAGGGTATGGCGTACGACCTTGGCACCATTTTAGAAAGCGCTCAGCATAAAAGCTGGTTAATGGTCGCTGTTGAGCCATGCCCTGAAAAGAAAATAACTGCGCACCTTGCACACGGGCTAACCACTGAAAATACTCTCGCCACCACAGCTCAAAACCAATCCAGTAGCTTGACTCATTAGCACCATGTTGTGCCTCGTAACGAGTAAGCTGCTGCCATATTTGACGAGTTGACACATTGCCACTGGCGAGATAAGGGCTGAACTTAGTGGACTGCGTCCAACCATCTAGGGCATTACGGGTCTCTTTATAAGTGCTCGCTGCCTGCTGACTAAAATAGGTGTTAAGGTGCGCCATTGCCGCTTGCTCCCCGCCCTTAAAAAGGGGCGACTGAACTTGAGGAGCCGTTTCATATTGTGCATATAAATTAGTAAAGCAGACAGGGGCGCTGGCTAATGTGGCAACGGGGGGAACTAAGGCGTCTAATAATAAACGACAACAAGGCTGTGGCTGAATGCGCTGTTTTTCTAACTGTTTTCTAAACCGTGAAAAAGTCGCCAATGCCGGCGCGCTAATATCTAGTTGCTCAGGTTCAAATAAGGTTGAATTCCATTGCGCTTGAAAGCGCACCTGCGGAAAAGACTGGGCAAGATAGTCCCAGTTTCGTTGTTCAAACCAGCCTATTTGCTCGGCACTGGCAACTTGGTTAATCTGATGCTGAGCAATGAAGTCACTGATCTCGTTAACCGTATTACCTTCTAAAATGGTTAATTGATGCCCATACTGGCGAAGTTGTTGGTCTAGACTCGCCAATGACGACACTATAAATGCCCAGCGATGTTGCCCTATGCTTTTGTGCTGATAATTCGTTTGT
Source organism: Oceanisphaera sp. (assembly GCF_052084945.1). NCBI lineage: Bacteria > Pseudomonadati > Pseudomonadota > Gammaproteobacteria > Aeromonadales > Aeromonadaceae > Oceanisphaera > Oceanisphaera sp. Next base: position 13,978 of record NZ_JBQDEX010000028.1, on the reverse strand, counting down.
TTAAACAAGCTTGGGTCAATAACATACACAAAGGCAATGTGATTGCTGGTCATTAAGGCACGGCTTAATGCCGGGTTATCTTGTAAGCGTAAGTCATGGGTAAACCAATAAAGTGTGTTTGTCATACTGTGATGGCCCTATACCAAGGCGGTGTATCAGCTAACAAGGTGCGTTACGCTGCAACCGTGTGAATGGCGATTGCCTTTTTTAGACTCACCAAATTATACTCAAAAAAATAACGGAGTGTCAGTGACTCAAACAGCCAACCCCCATCGCCCTTTCATTTTAGCCGCACTCATGTTGTTTATGATGCTGGCCGCCATTGATGTAACCATAGTGTCGACGGCTGTACCACAAATAGTGGCCGATTTAGGCGATTTCTCGTTATTTACTTGGGTATTTTCTATTTATTTGCTAACCCAAACCGTGACCATTCCGCTTTACGGAAAGCTCGCAGACTTATACGGGCGAAAACCCATATTACTCTTTGGTAGCGGCTTATTTTTATTGGGCTCAGTCGCCTGTGCTCTGGCGTGGGACATGCCAAGCCTAATTGTCTTTCGTGGCATACAAGGCTTGGGCGCTGGCGCCATTATGGCCACCGTTAACACCTTAGCAGGCGATCTATACTCGGTGGCAGAGCGCGGCAAGGTGCAAGGCTACCTGTCGAGTGTATGGGGAGTAGCGGCGATATCGGGCCCAGTACTGGGGGGCACCTTTGTTGAATACCTCAGCTGGCACTGGATTTTTTTAGTGAATCTGCCTATTGGTCTTATTGCTATGGCGTTGCTTAGCCTTTATTTAAAAGAAGAAGTGATTAAAAAGCGCCACCAAATCGATTACTTAGGAGCGGCCAGTATTCTAGCGGGCGCCACCAGCCTTATTTTTGCTCTTATGCAAGGCGGCACCGCTTGGCCTTGGTTGTCGACGGCCAGCATCACGGCTTTTTTTCTCTCGGCTGTGCTTATCGCTTTTGCCATTTGGACGCAAACGCGTGCCGCTGAGCCCATTATGCCGCTGTGGCTATGGCGACACCCCGCCATTGCAGGTGCCAATCTGGCTATGATTGGCATGGGGTTTATTTTAATGGTGCCCACGGCCTATATTCCCACCTTTGCTCAGTCGATTTACGGGCTCAATGCCATTAGCGCAGGCTTAGTACTGGCCGCCATCAGTATTGGCTGGCCCACGGCTTCGACTTTGTCGGCTAAGTTATATTTGCGTATCGGCTATCGTAATACCGCCCTTATTGGCAGCGCCTGTATTGTGCTGGCCACCATCGGCTTTTTAAGCCTGCCCTATCAAGCACCCATTGCATTAATTGTATTGGATCAAATACTCTTGGGTGCCGGTTTTGGTTTGCTGTCTACACCCTTATTAGTGGGGGCACAGGCCTCCGTTGACTGGCACCAGCGAGGCGTAGTCACAGGCGCGAATATGTTTGCTCGTTTTTTAGGCCAAAGCTTGGGCATAGCACTGTTTGGCACCTTATTTAACGCCCACCTAGCCCAGCAATTAACACAGGCTCCCCGTGCATTACAGCCGTATTTACCTGAAAATATTGATCAGGTTGTGAGTCAACTACAACAAGCGTCACTCACCAGTGATATTGCCAGTTACTTACGCCATGCCGTATTTAATTCTGTCTCTGGTTTATATATCGGGCTGGCAATAGTGGCCTTGGTTATTTTAATCATAGTGCTATTAAGCCCAAGCGAATTTAGCCTGACGGCAAAACGCTCACGCGCTCAATAACAAGGATAAAGTCATTTATTTTGCCGCTCACCTAACAAAAACGGCCAACATTGTAAAATGTCGGCCGTTTTTAAAACAACATATCGTTGATATTGCGTTACTTAGTCACTTTGCTTATCCGCAACTTTCTGTAAGTTAGCGTTTATTTTAAACAGCACTATCATCAGCTCACACCAGATACGAGCAAATACCGCGCCAGCAGCTGCAATAAACAGCCCCTTTAAAAAGCTGCCAAAAGTAAAACCGTTATAACCAATAAACATGCTGCCAAGGCCCGAAATAACCGCAGATAACAGTAAAATCCAATATACAATTGTAATAATCTTTGGCGTCAACATAGCGTCAAAGAAAAACAAATTTCTCATGATAGTCCCTTAATAAAATAAAACGGCTTGTTATTACTATAACGACCACATTATGCATTAATTCACTATTAATACAAAGCCACTGGCGTTAAGTAACCGAAGAGCCTGTTCTCTCACAATACCAAGCAAAAAACGGGACTTTACTCATCAACTGTCACTACAGTGTAACTAGCGCTAGTATAAAAGGACACCTAAGCATATCTCTAGCGACTTAAAGGATGCGAATATGTCTAACTACAGATTAACAGCACTAACCCAAGGCGCTACTTTGGCCGCCGTCACCTTACTGCTGCCCAGCATGGTAGTGGCAGGTGGCGAAGCCGTTATGGTTGCCAGCGCACACCCCATGCAAGCTGAGGGCGTGGCAAAGGGGGCTGAGCAAACCAGCATGACCATGACCTGGCAGGATGCCAATAACATGCGCATCAACTTTGCTGACGACTCCAACACTTACCTGCTGATGCGGGATGGCAAAGCCTACACAATTAGCCAAGAAGATGGCGAGACACTGGTAATGGACATGCCCAGCATGGGTGGCATGTTCAAAGCCATGGGTCAGGCAATGAATAAAGATCATAAAAATGGGGACCCATTTGGCAGCATTGACTCAGTGACTGCCACGCAACAAAGTGAAACCGTGGCTGGCATTAAAGGCAAGGTCTATAACATGACGTGGACTGAGCCCGACGGCACGCAACAGTCAGGCAAAGCGGTACTTACCAGCGATCCCCTAACGGTAGAAATGACCCAAGCTTATATCAACTACATGGGAGCCATGCTTGGCAGCGACCATGTTCGGGCCTATCAAGAGGCTCTGCCAAGCAATGCCACCGGATTATTGCAAATGGCCGATCAGTTTTATGTTGAATCCATTCGTGCCACCGACCCTGCCGCCTCCTTATTTGAGCTACCCGCCGAGCCCATGGATTTGCAAAGTTTAATGGGAGATTTAATGGGTGAACAATAAGCTAACAATAGCAAACTAATGCAAAGGACATATAAAAAGGGGTCGGGGTCATTTAGCTGACTGCGCTAAATTGACTCCGACCCCTTTTAGTGTCGTTAGCCTGCAAACCCTTTTAAGCCAATCACATGCACCTGCTCTTGGTTGCCGTGCACTTTGCGAATAAGCTTATAAGTGGTGCCTTTTTCTGGGCTAATATTTTCAGGCGCGGCTATCAGTAGTTGCATATCTTGGCGCTCACACAGCTCAAACAAAGTCGCAATAGAGCGAGTATCAAGACGTGCCGCTTCATCTAAAAACAATAACCGACAAGGTAATACTTCTCGACTGCGCAAATGGCGCGATTCATCTTCCCAGCTTTGCAGCACCATTAATAAAATGGCCTGCCCTGTGCCTATGGCTTCACCGGTTGATAGCGCCCCACTTTCTGCGCGCAACCACCCATCACTGCCGCGCAGCACTTCAACATCTAAGTCTAAATAGTTACGATAATCTAATAGCGCCTGACCTAATACCTGTGGGCTACGATCACCTTGTTCTAACTGAGGGTTTAAACGTTGATATAGCTTGCCCATGGCCTCAGAGAAACTCAGCTCTTGGCTGGCAAACAAATCTTGATGATGACCTTGAGGATCACTTAAGGCCGTTAATAAACGTTGGTAATTCTCACGCATATTCACGTTTAAGCGCACTCCGCCCACCAAACCAAAGCGGATATTTTGTAACCCCTGATTAAGCTTATGGATCCGGTTTTGCTCACGGCGAATAATAGTATTAATCTTGGCCGCCACTTCATGAGACGACAAAGATAACTGGCCTTCACGCTGTTGCAGCTCATCAGCTAGTCGGCCCAGCTCAATTTCCATTTCCTCTAATGCTTCCACCGGATCGTCGGCTCGAATAATATCGTGACGAATACGCGCTTTAAGGTGGTTAAACACCAGAATATAAAATTGCACTTTTTGTAGGGTATTGCGCTGGCCTTCACTTAAGCGCAGGGCGTCACGTAGCTCGTCATCATGTGCGACCGCCACGCGCAGCGCCCCTAGCGCTTTATCAGAAATAGAGCGCAGTTCGTCGGCATCTAAATAAGTCAACTCTGGGCGGGCTAATCGACGCTCAACATCGTGATCTCGCGCCAGCCTAACCACTTTTGCCCAGTTAGCTTTATGAGTGACTAAGGCTTTACGCGCAGCAAAATAGCCTTGGCCGTCTTTACTTAACCGCTGGCTTAAGGATTCCACTTCGCGCTGACTCACTTGGCGTTGTGCCTCGGTTTGACTGCGCTTGCTGCGGGTATGCACCAGTTCATTTTCTCGCTCGCGCTTAGCCTGCAAGGCTTTCTCTTCCATATCATCAGACAAGGTAATGCCCAAGGCTGCAAATTCGTCGCAAAACTCATTTAGCGTTTGGCTGCGGGCATCGTGCCCAGTTGCAATAGCCGTGCGTGCTTGCAAAGCCTCTGTCACTCGGCGACTCAGTTGTTCAAGCTGTAACCCCGCCTTACGACGGGTCGCTTCGGCTTGTACTAACTTAGCTTTTAGGCTGTCGTTCATGGCACTGCTTTGATCTAATAATTGCTCGGCATCGGCATAGGCAAAATGCGGCAAGCGAGCCACTAATTGTGTTAAGGCATAGGTGCGCGCCCGCGCATCACTTAGTTCCTGCTCTAATGCCTGCATATGAGCTTCTAGTGCAGCGCACTCTTCTGGGTCTTGGCGTAAGACTTGCACAAGCTCTCGCAGACGCCCCAAGGTTTGCCCGTGGGCGGCCATAAAGTCTCGAGCCGCTAGCAAACTGGTTTGTTCGGCCTGGGCCGCAGCCAATTGCGCTTGGGCATTGGCATGTTCCGACTCGCCAAGCTGATCGGTTAACGGCAATAAACCATGCAAGAGTGTTTGTTGAGCCTGTAGCTGCTCACGCTGGGCTTGCCACTGCAAGCGCTCAGCTTGGGTATCTGTAAGGCGCGCTTCTATGCTGGCCTGTTGTGCGGCTAATTCTTTAAGGGCAGCTTCAGGATCTTCCCCAAATGCCAGCTGCATACTTTGGCTCACAAACTCACTTAATTGATGATATAAGCGACTTTGTTTTTGTTGGGTAAAGGCCGCGTCTGCATACTGGCTATTCACGGCTTCTAACTCAAGTTGCAGTTGCTCAACTTTAGCTTCTCGTGCTGCACGGCCAAACAAGGGCTCTGTGGTAAAGCGCGAATAACGTAACTGGCGCTCGCCGTTTTTCACCCAAATTGCATTACCCAATTCAGTGGCATGCAGTATGTCTTCATCAAAGGCGTCTGGGTTACCTTGAATAAGATAGACATCATTGGGGCACGACTCCAGTGCTTGCAATTGCACCAGTGCAGCCTGTGGGTCAAGCACTACTATCGCATTGCGCGCCGGCCCATACAGGGCTTCGTAATAAGGCGCGTCATCAACACTAATATCGTCATAAACATCGGCTAATAGCGTGCCACCAAGCTGTTCACACAGCGCAATTAAGCCTGCGTCAGCGTCACTGCCACTTTGTAAGCCACGGATTTGCCGCTCTAACTGCTGCTTGTTTGATAGTGCTTGCTGCTTTTGCTGCTCGCCGCTGTGCTCAGCACGCAATGCGTGTTGCATGGCAGCGGTAACCTCATGACTATCAAGCAACGGCAGAGCTGATAACTCTCGCAGCCTGGCTAATTGCTGTTGAGCTTTATGCCATTGGGGCGCTTGGCCGCGTAGCTTAGTCACTTGTGGGGCAATATGCTCAAGCTGTGCCTGTTGTTGGCGCTGGTCATCGCTACATTGCGCTAGCTGCTGCTCTAGCTCCGCTTTTTGTTCATCCAGCTGTGCAAGCTGTGTGCTCAGCGCGGCCTCGTCGCTAACAGACAGCCCCCACTGCGTTAACTCACGTTGCAATGCTTGGGCTTTTTCGCATTTATGTACCCCTTGTTCAGCTTGGTTTAATTGCTGACGAATGCTGCTTTCTCGGCTTAAGAGCGCTTGGTATTCACGGCCTTGCTCGAGTAATTGGTTGGCTCGGCTAAAGGCTTGGCCGCGCTCTGCATCCGTATCTATTTTGTGTAGCAATGCCAATGCCTGATCAAACTGCGCCCGCGCCGCTTGAGCCAAAGACAGCTGTTGGCCGTGCTCAAGTACGGCTGTGGTCAGCTCTTGTTCACGCGTTTGGTGCGCTTGTTCTTGCGCTTTGGCCTGCTCGGGCGTGAGCTCAGGTAAGGCACAAATCACTTTAGCCTCACCTAAGGCGGTACGCGCTTGGCGGTATTGAATGGCACGAGTTTGTTGAGTATCTAGCGCTTGCTGATAATCGGCCAGCTGCGTTTTAAGGCTATCAACCTCTTCATCTGCGCCGAGTTTGGCCTCGTTAGCCATTTGATGTTCATCTTCAAGCTCAGCCAAGATGGCTTGTTGAGTCGCCAACTTGTCGGCCAGCTCGTCTAGTTCGTGCTGATAATCTTGAATTTTTTCATTTAATTTAACGCCACTGAGCACCCGAGATAAATGCTCAGAAGCCATATCAAGCTCGTCGGTCAGCATGCGCTCGCGCGCCGCTAAATGTTCTAGCTCATCAGCCAAGTAAATCAGCCGTGCTCGCTCTTCAGCTAAAATAGTACGCTCGTGATTTAGCGCTTTACGTGCAGCCAGTGCCTGCTCTGATAACCGCTGTTTTTCAGCGCTATGTCGCACATAGTCTGCCGCCACATACTGAGTAGTTTCGGTGATCAGTTGGCGAAATACATCCCGTTGGCGCTGCGTTTCGCGAATGGCTTCTAGGGTGCGACGGTTTTCAAAAATGGCCGCTTCCATATCATTAAACGCTTGGCGAATACCGGCATTTTCTGGCAATAAGTAATCTTTTAAGCTGCGGCTAATAGTGCTAGAAATACCGCCATATAAGGAGGCTTCAATTAAGCGATAAAACTTGACCCGATCACGCTGATCTTTTAATTTGCGTGGCGTCACACCCACATCAAACAAAAAGTTATGATACTCGGTCACCGTATTAAAGCGTGTAAACTGTAACTCTGCCGCCTGTACTGCCGCTTTTAATTCATTCAGTGAGCGCACTTGTCCTCGACCATCTTCAAGCTCGGTCAATAACAGTTCAGTGGGCTTAATATGACGACGCTCATTCACTCCACGTACGCTAAAAGCCGTTAAATTGACTTTATTATCGCGATTGGCAACCTGCTCTAAGTGCACACCAAACCACACTCTTTGTCCCTGAGAGGTGTCTATTTCAATAAGTGAGTAGCAGTTTCCGCGTTGCAACTTACCGTATAAGCCTTTATCGCGGCTGCCGGTTTGGCTACCCGCCTCTGTGGTATTACGAAAGTGCAATAAGCTTAAATCAGGAATAAGCGCGGCAATAAAGGCCGCCATTGTGGTGGACTTACCCGCGCCATTACCGCCCGATAAGGTGGTGACGAGTGTGTCTAGTTCAAAAGTGCGAGCAAAAAAACCGTTCCAGTTCACCATGGTGAGTGAGTGAAACTTACCCCGGGCAAAAGGCGCAATGTTAGCATCTTGCTCAGGCGCGGTGCTGGGCAGACTCATATCAGTGGATTCAGTTATCAGGCTCACAGCTCATCCTCTTGCTCGTTTGGTTGTTCAGTAAGATCACGCGCTGCTGACTCAGACTTGTCATCGTCAAATCTTGTCTGCTCACCGCCTGCTGCGACGGCTTCGCCATCTCTTATCATGCGTAATTGCAATTCACGGGGATCTTCGTCGGTACGTACATCGGCGGCAAAACGAAATACCGCTTCACTAATGCGAAATTTATCTTGGCTGCCCACGCTACTGACCATGCCAAGACGCTTAAGACGACGAATGGCGCTTTTCAGCTTGTCTTGCAGCTTTCGCCTGTCTAAATCACTGCCACCGGCACGCTGATTAACCATGCGTAACAAAGCGGTTTCGTTGGCCAACGTCAGTACTTCTTCTTGCAAGTCGAGCAGCGAAAATACGCCTTCGTTGATTAAGCGATCGGGGCTTAAATAGAGATAACACAGTACTTTACCGACTAGCATTTCTAGTTCCGATAAAATAGCGGTATTTATCTCACTGCTTGAGCGAGGTCGTAAATAATAAAACCCCTCAGGTGCGCGCACTAATTCCACTTGATAACGTTGATAAAAAGCTTCTAATTCGAGATAAAATTCTTGCAGCAAAGAGTGGGCTTCTAACTCATCGGCACTAATATGGCGGCCAGTGCGCAATTTGCTGTCGAGCGCCGGAAATAATGGATTAGCAATCGCTTGCGCAAGCTTAGGCGCGAGCGCCAGCTCAGTATTGGTCGATAACATGTGCTTGTACCTCGGCCCCGTGGGCGTTAATGCGTTGCCAGTCTGGCTGAGCACCACCCAGACACTCAACATTGGCATGGCCTAGTTTCACTGCTTCATCAATCAGTAAACGGGCAATATCAAAGTGTTGGTAATGCGGAAAATCTTCTAAATAGGTTTTAAGTACCGCGGCCATATCTAGCGGTTGGCCAGTGTCGGCAAACTGTTGTAAATAAACTTGAATGCGCTGTGAGAGCTCGGCGCTTACATCTACCATTTCTTGGTATTCCAGCTCATCGGGGAGCACCCCAGTCACTTCTTCTGCATAGGCGGCCAGTGTTTCTGCTCTTAATTCAAGCAAGGGCTGGGCCTGTGCCACGCGCAGCTGCCAGTTGTGTTGTTCAAATTGGCGAATAGACTCACGCAGGCGCTGGCTAAAGGCGCGATTTTTGTCCATGTCGATGGCGGTACGAATAAAGCGATGTACGTGTAAGTCGTAGCGGGCCCACAGCTCAATACATTGGCTGCCCCATAAGGTAATGGCATCTAACTTGGCTTGTAGCTGTTGGCATAAAGGAGCCAAAACCTGGCCGCGGTTTTGTTGTTGTAATCGCTCTTCTATGGTGAGCAAACTCAATTGCAAACCATGGCCGGCATTGTCTAGGGTATCTTGCAGCTCGCGCAGGGTGTGACCGGTTTCACGCAATAATTGTTCACAGGCGCTAATGGCTTCGTGCCAGTTTTTATTGAGCAAGGCGGCAATATTGGCTTTTACCGCGTTTTGCTGCTCGTCCATCGCCCGCTGGGTGTCATCAATGCGCGCCAGCTGATCGGCCACCGAATACGTGAGTCGTCCGGCCACCTCTTGTTGCCATTGCTGCTCATCAGGATCGGCGGCTATGGTATCGGCGATTTTGTTTAAGTCTTGGCTAATTTGCTCAAGCTGCAAAGATAATTTAATTTGGTTTACATCGCGCTGGGCGATAAAGAACTCAACAATAGCGACCCCTAAACGAGTTAACCGATACAGGCTATCGCCCTCACTGGCGTCGGTTTGAAAGCGACTGAGTAGCCGCTGGCGCACCAGATCATTAATGGCATTATTGCCACGACTCACTAAGGTGTCTTCTGCCAGATTAAAGCCATGACTCACAAAACTAAAGCCATGCTGTAACTCAGCCTCGCTCAACTGAGCTTGCTCACCTTCTTTACTAAAAATGTGAATGGCCAGTAAAAATGCCAACCGCTCTGGCGGCAAGTTGAGCTGGCATTGCTCTTCTTCTACCCAGCCAATCCAGTCCGGCAGGGTGCGAGACATTTGTGTCATCTTGAATACTCTCTTTATCCCCTGCGGGGAGCTTTATAAAGCTGAAAGCTAAGTGCTGGGCGCAGTGTTGCTGGGCGCTCGGCGCTGTGTTCTATCTTAATCTATCAGCTTGGTGCTTGGCGCTAGGCGCTGTGTTCTATCTTAATCTATCAGCTTGGTGCTTGGTGCTCGGCGCTTGGCGCTTTTCTTAGCAACCACATGTATATAGCGGCCTAGGTGCATAAAGGGCTCTTGTTTGGCGTGGGCTAACTCCATGGCAATAACTTCATCGGCATGCTCTATACGAAACTGTTTTTCTACCATATAGTCGTGGATCACCCGCACACCACTGCGGCTGGTTATAACAAAGCCAAGGTCATGTAACCAGCCATAAACTTGCGGCGGCCGGCAAGGCCAGCCAGGAGTCAATTTTTGACGTCGTTTTTTGACTAAATCGGCATAAACATAATCAAAGTGCCCCATCACCAAGCTATGATATAAGAGCCCATCGCGGTTATAAAACATCAAAGATAAATGACCATCATCCACTAATAAAGCATGTAAACAGGCTAATAAATTCGCTTGCTCTGCTACCCACTCTAAAACGGCGTGGCATAAAATAATGTCAAACTGCCCCACCTCGGCCACGGCTAACGACTGAATAGGCCCGTGAATAAAGCTAAATTGCGACAATATCCCCTTGTCACGGGCTTGCTCGCGAGCCAGCGCCAGCATTTCACCTGACAGATCACACAACACCACTTGATGCCCAAGCTCAGCAAGAGGTTGCGACAAGGGGCCAAAGCCACCCCCTGCATCTAAAATGCGCAAGGGCTTATCTTTAGGAAATTGAGCCAATAATGCATCTAAATCGCGCTGCACCACAGCCACGCGAATACGCCCTTTGGTGGTGCCATAAATATTGCGCGCAAAGGCCTGCGCCTTGCTGTCAAAATTGGTATTAGGGTGTGTATTAGGCTGCACTGCATCTTTCTTAACGTATTAGGGGGCGCTATTCTGTCATAATCAATGGGCTTAACAAATGGGTGCGTGCGTGCAAACGATGTTTTTGGCGAAAAAATGGCTAGGTAGCTTATTATTACCCCTGCCTTTACTGCTGTTCTTGGCTTTTTTAGGGCTGATAGTGTGCTTTCGACACCACAAAGGCGCGGGTAGCACGCTAATAGCGCTGTCGTTATTGTGCTTATGCCTGCTTTCTACTCGCCCTGTGGCCAACGCGTTAATCAGCCCGTTGGAGTCACGTTATCCGGCATACTTAGCGCATCATTCATTGCTGCATCCCACCACGCTGCCACAAGATATTATTGTGCTGGGCGCCGCCCAAGTGGCCGATACGAGCTTGCCCTTGTTAAGCCAGCTGAGCAATGCGGGGTTAATACGCATAACCGAAGGCGTGCAACTAGCGCATGCCAACCCTAATGCGCGACTTATTGTGAGCGGTTATGCCGGTGGCGAAGGCCGCACCAGCGCCGAGTTATACGCCGAGGTGGCACGCACTTTAGGCATTAATAAAGCGCGTATTGTGATGCTACCCACACCCAAAGACACCGCTGAAGAAGCAATGGCCATTGCGCCCTTAATTAACGGCCGCCAAGCATTATTAGTCACCTCAGCCAGCCACACGCCCCGCGCCATGGCGTTATTTCACCGCCAAGGCGCCACTCCCATTGCAGCTCCCGTGGGGCACCTAGCAAAAGAGAGCCAAGCTAAACTGCCGCTATATAGCTATTTGCCCAAAGCCCGTTATCTAATGCGCAGCGAAACCGCATGGCATGAATATTTAGGCCTGTTAAAAGAAGCCATCAGCCCCAGCGCCGAGCGCCCTGCGCCAAGCACCCAGCTAAAACATTAACGACTCATTTTGCCACGGAACGCACAGAAGGGTTCAAGAACAAAAAGTAACAAAGCAGTTGATGGTTAAGATCTTCCCCTCCCCCACCCTTTGGCTTTTACTATTATCGCTATTTTTCAGTGTTTTTCTGTGTATTCCGTGGCAAATAGCGTCTTTGGCTTCGATCTTTATCTGAACGCTTACAGCTAACAGCGCCCGAAGGGATGGCCTTGCTAGAGTCCTGCCTTTATACTGCCGTTATTTATTGCGTTATTTATTGCATACACAAGGGTTAAAAAATGACACAAACAACACGCCAAACCTTAGTCATGGGAAACTGGAAGTTAAATGGTAACAAAGCCATGGTCGCTCAGTTAATAACGGCCTTACAAGCTCCCGCCACACAACACCCTAATGTGGCCGTTGCCGTGTGTCCGCCCGTGTTATTTTTAGGCCAAGCGCAGGCATTATTAACCGACAGCCCTATTGCATTGGGGGCACAAGATGTTGATATCCACGACCAAGGTGCATTTACCGGCGAGAACTCGGCGCACATGTATGCTGAGTTTGGTGTGCAATATGTATTAGTCGGCCACAGTGAACGTCGTACCCTGCACGGTGAAAGTGACGCTATGGTGGCAGCGAAATTTCGCGCCGCCCAAGAGGCAAACTTAACCCCCGTATTGTGTATTGGTGAAACCTTAGCGCAGTTTGAAGCCGGTGAAACCCAAGCCGTAGTAGAGCGCCAGTTACAAGAAGTGATAGCCCACTGCGGCATTGAGTCTTTTGCGAACGCCGTGATTGCCTATGAGCCCGTTTGGGCGATTGGCACCGGCAAAACCGCCACCCCAGAAATAGCCCAAGGGGTGCATGCCGCCATTCGCGCCTTTTTAGCCAACCTAGATGCCAAGGTGGCCAACTCAGTACACATTTTATACGGCGGTTCTGTTAAAGGATCCAGCGCAGCAGGGCTATTCTCTATGGCTGATATAGACGGCGCCTTAGTGGGCGGTGCTGCCCTGCAAGCCGACGAATTTGCCGCCATTATTAGCGCAGGTTAATCACCTTGAGCCTATTAGGCTCAATATTCGCGGTTTTATTAAAATAAAAAACACATAAGAGAGTACATACATGATCAAACGCATTGGCGTGCTCACCAGTGGTGGCGATGCACCGGGAATGAATGCGGCTATTCGCGCTGTGGTGCGCGCAGGCCTGCATCATAATGTAGAAGTGTTTGGCATTCGCAGTGGTTACAAAGGCCTTTATCACGATGAGATAGCCTTATTAGAGCGCCACTCGGTATCGGATGTGATCACCCGAGGCGGCACCTTTTTAGGCTCGGCGCGTTTTCCTGAATTTAAAGAAGAAGCCATACGAGCACAGGCCGTCGCTAATTTAAAAAAGCACGCCATTGATGCACTGGTGGTCATTGGCGGTGATGGCTCTTATATGGGCGCCATGAGCTTAACCGAGTTGGGCTTTCCGTGTATTGGTATTCCGGGCACCATAGATAACGACATTGCCGGCACCGACTTTACTATTGGCTTTGACACCGCGCTTAATGTGGCGGTAGAAGCCATAGACAGACTGCGTGACACTTGCAGTTCACATAATCGTATTTCGGTGGTGGAAGTGATGGGCCGCCATTGTGGCGATCTCACCTCTTCTGCGGCAGTCGCCGGCGGCGCCGAATACGTGATTGTGCCTGAGGTGGCCTTTGATCAAGACGAGCTTATTCAGCAAATTCACCAAGGGGTGGCGAAAGGCAAAAAACACGCCATTGTCGCCATTTGTGAAAATATGTGTGACGTCAACCGCTTAGCTTACGACATTCAAGCCGCCACCGGTCGCGATACCCGCGCCACCACCCTAGGTCATATTCAACGTGGCGGCAGCCCCACCGCACAAGACCGTATTATGGGCAGCCGCATGGGCGCGCGCGCCGTAGAGTTATTACTGGAAGGTTATGGCGGGCGCTGCATGGGCTTACAAAGTAATCATATTGTGCATCACGATATTATTGATTGCATTAAGCACTTAAAACGCCCCTTCGACGAAGAAATGTACCAACTATCCAATACCTTGTTCTAACGCTTTCGGAGAGCTATACGTCTCACGCTTTACGCCATACGTTAAAGAAAACACCGGTTTGGTTTTACGTAGGGCGTATGGCGGATAACGTACAGCTGTCTGTACCCCTTTGGGGAGCGGTACGTCTCACGCTTTACGCCATACGTTAAAGAAAACACCGGTTTGGTTTTACGTAAGGCGTATGGCGTATGGCGTATGGCGTATGTCGTATGTCGTATGTCGTATGTCGTATGTCGGATAACGTACAGCTGTCTGTACCCACTCCCAAGTCACTAATCACCGTCTTTTCCAATTTTATCTCTATTTTTCTGTGGGTTCCGTGGATTCCGTTGCTCATCTCTGGGGGTAG